>JAEMTX010000276.1 GCA_016462055.1 Acidimicrobiia bacterium
GGTTCGTCGCGCCTGAACTCCGACCTCCTCGAGGGCCTTAATCCCGTCCAGCACGAGGCCGTGATCCATTCCGAGGGCCCGCTGCTCATCATCGCTGGTGCCGGTTCGGGAAAGACTCGTGTGCTCACCCAGCGCATAGCGCACCTGATCCGTGATCTCGGCATTTCGCCGTTCGAAATCCTCGCTATCACCTTCACGAACAAGGCAGCGGGGGAGATGAAAGAGCGCGTTGCTGCACTCGTCGGTCCTGTGGCCGAGAAGATGTGGGTCTCCACCTTCCACTCGGCTTGCGTGCGCATTCTGCGCCGCGATGGCAGCCGACTCGGCTTTCCGTCTTCGTTCACGATCTATGACCAGTCCGATGCCGAGCGGCTTACCGGTTATTGCGTTCGCGACCTTGGCCTCGACCCCAAGAAGTTCCCGAGTCGTTCGGTGCACGGTGCCATCTCGGCGGCGAAGAACGAAGGGCTCGACCCCGCTGGTTTTGCGGCTCGTGCCGGTTCAATCTTCGACCGCAAGATCGCTGAAGTTTTCGTGGACTACCAAGCGCGCCTGCTCAAAGCCGGCGCCATGGACTTCGACGACTTACTCGTCAACACCGTCAAGTTGTTTCGCGAACACCCCGATGTTCTCAAGACCTATCAGCGCCGATTCGGCCACATCCTGGTTGATGAGTATCAAGACACCAACCATGTGCAGAACGAAATGGTGCTCATGCTCGGCGCGCAGCATCACAACGTGTGCGTAGTCGGCGATGGCGACCAGAGTGTCTACGGCTGGCGCGGCGCCGACATCACCAACATTCTTGACTTCGAAAACGCTTTCCCCGATACCACCGTGCTGTTGCTTGAGCAAAACTATCGGTCAACGCAAACAATTCTCGACGCCGCGAACGCGGTCATCGATAACAACATGTCGCGCCGTCCGAAAGAACTCTGGACCGAAGCAGGTGCTGGTGAAGCAATTATTCGCTACCACGCCGATGACGAAGCCGATGAAGCACAGTGGGTCGCGAATCAACTGAGTCATCTGCATGACAGCGGTCGTCGTTGGGGCGATTGCGCCATCCTCTATCGCACGAATGCACAAAGCCGACTCGTCGAGGAATACCTCATGCGTGTTGGTATTCAGTACAAGGTCATTGGCGGCACGCGCTTCTACGATCGCCGAGAAGTCAAAGATGCATTGGCGTATTTAAAGGTCACGGTGAATCCGGCCGACGAAGTCAGCGTGAAGCGAGTCCTCAATGTGCCGAAGCGCGGCATCGGTGAATCATCCGTTGGCCGACTCGACGTCTATGCGCGCAGTCACGAACTCACATTCTTTGACGTTCTGCGCGAGGCAGCGGCCGCAGGCGTTACCGGTAAGGCCCTGAAGGGAATTGAGCAATTCCTAAAAGTCATCGACGAACTCACGTTGTTTGTCGACAAGGGGCCGGCAGCCGTTATCGAAGCAGCGTTGCAACGTTCGGGATACGTCGAAGAGCTCGAGGCTGAACACTCGATCGAATCGGAAGGTCGTCTCGAAAATCTTGCCGAGCTCGTAGGGGCAGCGCGGGATTTTGGTTCTGTCGATGAATTCCTTGAACAAGTAAGCCTTGTTGCCGATACCGATTCCCTCGACGATGACGATTCAGTCGTTGTGCTCATGACATTGCATTCGGCCAAGGGACTCGAATTCCCCTGCGTGTTTCTCATCGGTTTGGAAGACGGAATCTTCCCGCATATGCGCACGCTCGGTGATCCCGATCAGCTCGAAGAGGAACGGCGTCTCGCGTATGTCGGCATCACACGCGCTCGCGAACGTCTCTATCTGAGCCACGCCTGGGCTCGAACCATGTTCGGAAGTACGCAGTACAACCCGCCCAGTCGGTTCCTCGACGAAATTCCTGCAGAGCTCGTTGAGTCAGTGCAGGGGAGTCGTCGTCCGTCGAGAAGTTCTTCCGACAGTTCCTCTGGTCGCACATGGGGAGCGAACCGCGGTTCCGGTGATTCCGGCGGCGGTGGCATCTGGGGCAGTGGTGGGCGCACGCAAAAAGACAACGACGATTGGTCGGGTTCGGTCATCGGTGGCGGTGGACGGTCACATCGTGATGACGTCATTGATGCGGCGCTGAAGCCTGCCCCTCCGGCTCCGAGTGGGGCCGATGCCCTTGGGCTCAAGAC
>JAEMTX010000277.1 GCA_016462055.1 Acidimicrobiia bacterium
ATCTATGTCTGTCGCCAGCGAAGCTTCGATTTTTTTCGACGCAGTAGCCGCAACCGAATTTTCGGTGACGACAGGCTCGGACGACGGCGCGCTTCGCGACGTTGCTGGTCCTGAAGAAGTAGGCGGGCCTTCTCGCAACACATCAATCGATACGGTCTCGCCCGTCGGAATCTCCATGGAGACGCCGTTGCGACGAATGGTGACGACGCCGAGTCCCACAATCTTCGCGGTGTCCGCGTCGAGATCCAGGATCACACCCGTGTGTTCGTCGACACCGAGCACGAATGCGCCTTCGGGGAGAAGTGCCTCCATCATCTGCAGTCGTCGTTCTCCTAGATAACAGAACCGAGTGTCGTGATGGCCACCCTCGGTGTTGTTGTAATGCGGAATGACTGCAACAGGCAGACCGATCGGCGTCAACAGATCGAGCCCCTCAAGCCAGTACGGGTCGGCTCCCGACTTATAGATCTCGTACACCGGAACTGTGCTGATCCCGAGTGTGAGTGCGGCCGCACTCGAGAATGTCACTGCCCCATCGGTCTGCAATTTTTCCGCAAGCAGTTCCGGGAGCGGTGTCCCGGCCCACTGCCGCAATGCATAGGTGGGACTACCCGGGCCGGCAAAGACGAATCGGGCCTGCCTGATCGTGTTGAATGCCACTTCGCGCTCGAGTGTTGTTGCGGCAGCAACATCACAGAGGCCCGCAACATCCACGACGCGGTTGAGTGAAACCTTGAAGTACTCGACTGTTTTCGCCGAGAGCTCGTCGGCGTTCTCCTGAAAGCCGAATGGCGTGTCGAGAAAGACGGACGGAACGGGCGTACCAGCGACGGGTGACGAGGCCGAGAGTTGTTCGAATACCTCGCGATGAGGCTTCACCATGGTGGGCGATGTCTCACCGCTTCCCATGATCGAAAGTAAACGAGTCATCCGGGTACAGCCTCCTCGGCAAATTGCACAAGCACTTCAGCCAACCGAACCGGATGCTGTGCATGAACATCGTGATGGGCCGGCGCGAACCAGTGCGCCCGGCCATTCGGAAGAAGTTCGAGCGCCGTGTCCACGGCGACTCGCTTGTCGGTGGTCCAGGCAACGTCGCCGCTATCGGCCGGCACCAGCAATGTAGGCACGGTGATGAGTGCGTACCGAGTTGACGGTTGATGACCATAGAGCGCCTCGAGAATGGCGAGGTGCCGATCGAGCGTCAGCCACGGAGCGATCGTGCCGTCCGATCGGATCTCAAAATTCGCCATCGCGCCCACAATGCCGGTTTCGGGCCAATCGGTGTTGCCGTCGCGCACCCAGCGCTCCATTGATGTTGCCGGTGTTCCGACAAGATGCGGCGGCGTCAGCATCGCCTTGCACGCGTCCCAGTCGTCGAACTGACTGGCTAGTTCGATGAACCCGCCATCAACGGCAACCACGGCGCCCGGGATGTCCGGATGAGTCGCAGCAAGTTCGAGAACGACGTTTCCGCCCCACGACTGACCGACAACTACCGGTCGGTGAAATCCAAGTTCACTGATCAGGACAACAAGATCGTTCACGATCGTTGTGAAGTCGTAGCCGTCGTCGGGTTTGCCCGATTGACCGTGTCCGCGCTGATCGATCCACACGACCGGATGACCAGCCGCGGTCAGTTCCGCCGCCACTCCGTCCCACATGCGCGCATTCGAGGCCAGACCATGAACCAGTACGAAGGGTGTTCCCGTCTGATCAAGACCGCTGGCCAGTGCCCGCAATTCCACGCCGGGTGCAACCGTTATCCGAAGTTCTTCGGTAGTCATTTCTTCTCCCGCCCGGCATCGGCAATCGACTCACACAAGCCGATAGTCGACAACACATCCGCGCTTGACCGCGACCATGGTGTCGAGCCGCGGACAGCGTCGACAAAAGCGCCGATCATGAGCGCGTAACAGTTCGCTCCTTCGATCCGATGCTCCTCGAAACTTCCGTCGAGACGCGTAATCGCGAAGATCGAACCGTCGGTACCCGGAGTAAACGGACGATCAACCCGAAGCGATCCGGCTGTTCCCTCGATGTGGAGCGACTGATTCTCAGGGAGTTCGAATGACGTCAGCACCGAGGCAGTAATTCCTACAGCATTGCGCAGCCACGCCGAGGTGGTCAGATCGATTCCCGTATCGGCTGTCGTGATCTGC
>JAEMTX010000004.1:0-24585 GCA_016462055.1 Acidimicrobiia bacterium
TTGCTGACCGAGCAGACTTCTCTGTGGGTTCGGTGTATTCGTTCTTTGAGAACAAAGAAGACTTGTACATCAATATTTGGTTGCGGCGCGGGTCCGAGTTTCTCCCTGCGTTCGAGGAGTCTCTTGCCGGCGCTACCGATGGATTGAATGCCGTCGCCCGGATCGTGTCGTTCGAGGTGTCTTTTTTGCGTGCCCGACCTTCGTTCTCCGATCTTTATCTCCGCTCGACAGCGTCATTGGTGCCAACGTCAAACGAGGCAACCTCAGAAGAAGTGGCGCAGAATGCCGACCGTGTGCTTGAGATGCAGGCCGAAGTAATTAGGAAGGGACAAGCGGACGGATCAATCCGCTTAGGAGACCCCTCCGCACTGTCACGATTGCTTTCCGCAATGGTGCAAGCCTTTCAATCAGTCGATAGCGATCCGAGCCTTTCCCATCGCTTCGCGTTTTCGCTTGAAGAGTTTCAGGCCGTGGTTCGTGCTGCGTTCGTCAGCGCGATGTAGTCGGCCACCAGCATTTCGAGAGAACAATCAGGGGGATCTATGGAGTCAGAGATACAAGAATGTTCGGTGTTGGTCATCGGCGCTTCCGCCGGGATCGGACGGTCGGCGGCAAAGTCATTCGCTGCTGCCGGAGCGAATGTCATGGCCGTGGGTAGACGGGAAGAAAATCTCCGAGCGTTGGCTGACGAGGTCGCTCTCAAATGGTGCGCCGCCGACATCACCGAACCCGACGAGCCAGCGCGCATTATTGCCGAAACGATTCGTGAATTCGGGGGCATCGATATCCTCCTGAACGTTGCGGCGGTGTCGCCGATGGTGCTGTTATCTCAAGCCACCCCAGAAGAACTACTCAGCGTCTTCAACAGCAACGTTGTTGGTCCATCTCAAGTGTGTCGATCTGCTCTCGCTCACCTCAATGAAAATGCAATCGTCGCCTTCGTTTCTTCCGAGACGGTCGGACGTCCACGCCGCGGCTTGGTTCCCTATGGCGCTTCGAAAGCAGCGCTCGAAGAACTCGTTAATGGCTGGAGAGTCGAGAATCCTCAGTTTCGGTTTGCGACCGTGCGGGTGGGCGCGACCATCGGAACTGATTTCGGCCGAGATTTTGGTGGAGATCTTCTCGGAGAGTGTCTCAACGATTGGATCAAGGGCGGCCATCTCAGAGCCAACATGATGAATCCCGCAGATGTTGGCGATGCGCTCGCTGAAATACTCGCGATTGGGTTTCTTCATTCCACCGTTGAACTCAGCGATTTCTCTCTGCGTCCTCCTGGTCCGCTGGCCGATCTTGGCTAATTGCACATCAACCTTCGTAAGGGATTCAAATGACGGCAGTCGATAACTCATCTCGCGCAGTGCTCATCACAGGTGGCGCTTCAGGATTGGGCGAAGCAACAGCTCTCTACTTCAGTTCACAAGGTCATTCTGTTGTAGTGCTTGATCGTGATGAACAGAAGTGTGCTGTCATCGGAAAGCGACTCGCTGATCGCGGTGCAGTTGTTTGTGGGAGCGTCCTTGAAGATAATGATATTGAAGAAGCGATCGAGGCTGCGCAGGGTTTCGGCGAATTGCGTTGGGTAGTGGCCTGCGCCGGGGGCGGAGAGGCTGGCGGTCGACTCGTCGGCAAGGGCGGCGCCCCGCATGACATGGCGATCTTTCAGCGCACGATTGATCTCAACGTGACCGGTTCGTTTAACACCCTTCGACTTACCGCTTCGGCGATGTCGACGAACCTCGCTGATCCTGACGGTGAACGGGGAGCAGCTGTTCTTGTCACGTCGGGAGCCGGCTTCGAGGGTCAGATCGGTCAGATCGCCTATGGGTCAGCGAAATCGGCACTCATTGGCATGACTCTCATCGCAGCGCGTGACCTTTCTTCAATCGGTGTTCGCGTCAACGCAATCGCTCCAGGGGTGATGGACACGACCGCGTGGGAACAGGCCCCTGCGGAAATGAAGGCTGCTCTCGAAGCGACCGTGCCATTCCCGAAGCGCCTAGGTGCTCCCGAAGAGTTTGCGAAACTTGCGGAGCATCTGCTCAGCAATCGCTATATGAACGGGCACGTTGCTCGTCTCGATGGAGCGCTTCGATTTGCTCCGAAGTGACTCGCTGATCGAAACAATCAGTCGGCTGCGTAAAGCCTCGCGACGATTTCCGCCGCTTCGTCGACGGATCCGAAAACAGTTTCGAGTACCCACGCCCGTTTGAGGAAGAGATGAGCGTCGACTTCCCAAGTGAAGCCCATGCCACCGTGTACCTGAACACAAGTCTTTGCGTTTTCTGTGGCTGCGCGAGCTGCAGTGAGTCGAGCTCCAGACACGGCTCGGTCAACTGAACCAACGTCGGGTTCATCGATCATCACTCCGGCTGCCCAAACTGATGAGCGAGCAATCTCCGTCCTGATCCATGAATCAGCGAGAAGATGCTTCAAACCCTGGAATGATCCAATCGGACGTCCGAATTGCTCTCGCTCTTTGGCGTACGCGACAGCGAGGTTGGTGCTCCCGGTGGAATTTCCCGAAAGCTGCGCTGAAGCGAGAAGAGATCCACGTTGGCGCCAAGCGACTGCTAACTCGGGACCACCAATGAGTTCTCCAGCTGGCACAGATCCCAGGATGGAGACTGGTGACGTCGGATCAGTTGGGTGAACGATATCGATGCCTACCGCATGAGCGGAAGGGGCGACCCGTACTCCGGCGTCGTCGACCATGAGAAGAACATCAGATGATCGAAAGTGTTCAACGATGATCGGTCCATCGTGGGGGATATCAACGATCGCCGGCAGCACTGAACCATCAAGAACTCCATCGACAAGACCAGCGCTAAGAGTTGCGGCAAGAAGTGGGCCGGGGACTAGAGCAGAGCCCAGAGCCTCATGTACGAGAACCACGTCGATGAAGTCGAGACCGACACCGCCTTCTCCTTCGGAAAGGGCAAGGCCGAACGTTCCGAGTGCAGCGAGTTCTGTCCAACGATAGCGATCGAAACCATTGGGTTCGCCAAATGAACGAACGACGTCGATGGGGAATCGATCGCTGGCGAACCCTGTGACCATTTCGATTAGAGCGAGTTGATCATCTGTTGGTTGGAGGTCCATGTCAGCGCTCTCGTGGAAGGCCGAGGACGCGCTCGGCGATGATGTTTTGTTGGATCTGCGTTGTGCCGCCGCCGAGTGAGATAGCAAACGCATGCAACTTGCTGTGTACGAGTTCCCCCGTCGGTTTGCCATCAACGTCGTCGAGAGAAAGCGATGCGCGATCAAGCACCCTGATGGCGAGATCCCCAAGTCTGTGTTGGGTTGTGGCGAAAGCGACCTTGAATCCCGATCCCGATCCCATCACCATTCCGCCTCGTGCGCCCTGCGAAACATTGCGTTTGGTGAAAGCCCAAAGAGCATCGAGGTCGGCTCCGAGAATACCGAATTCGTGGCGGATCCCGTCATCGTCCCAAACGGTTGCGCCGTTGCGCTTCGTTGAACGGGCTAATGCGATGAGATCTCGGAACACGCCGGTTGTATCGAGCAGTTCACCGACAAAGCCAGTGCCACGCTCGAAACTTAAGGTTACGTTGGCGACTCGCCATCCGTCGTTCTCTTCGCCGACAAGGTTGGCGACCGGGACGCGAACCTCGTCGAGAAACAGTTCGGCAAATTCCGTTGAACCATGCACGGTTACGAGAGGGCGCACATCGATTCCGGGAAGATTCATCGGCATGATCAACCAACTGATTCCCTTATGTTTCAATTCGTTCGGATCCGTGCGCACGAGCATTTCGCAGTAGTCGGCGGCCATTGCGTGCGAGGTCCAGATCTTCTGGCCGCTGATTATGTAATCATCGCCATCGCGGAATGCGCGGGTTCGCAGTGAGGCCAGGTCGCTTCCGGAGCCAGGCTCGGAAAATCCTTGACACCACGCGTGGTTCCCAGTGAGGATGCCGCGCAAGTGATGCGACTTCTGCGCTTCGGTGCCCTCAGCAATGATCGTTGGACCGGCGTGCATCTGGCCGACAAATCCAATTCCGACATCGGGAGCTTTCGCTGCAGCGGATTCCTCGAGGAAGATCAGATGTTCTGTCGGCGTAGCGCCGCGGCCGCCGTGCTCAGACGGCCAATTAATACCGGCGTAGCCAGCCTCAAACAGGAGCCCCTGCCAATGTGCGTCAAAAGAACGCCGACCCGGCCAGTCTTCGGTTGCCGGGGGTTCGGCTATCGACGTGACGGCCCCGCATAACCATTCGCGCACTTCAGAACGAAACTGCGCATCGGACTCGGAATCTCTCAGATGCATCGGTTGCCTCGTTGTTTGGTGTGGAGATGGGTGATCACTGTGGCTCGTTCCACTCAGCGGTGCGATCGGAACGTTCGGGCTGCCGGCCAATCTTCATGGGAGAAAGGGGAGCGTCACACATTAAGAAACGTTGGTAGTTGTCGGTTGTCCAGGCAATGTCGCGCCACTTCCGAAGCGCCGGATCGAGGTCTCGAGCCGTCTCGACTTCTGACCATTGCTGCCATTCGGGGATGGCCCAGATGACGATGCATTCATCATCGCGTCGCATTGATGTCTTCAACGCACCGACGAGTTCCCAGCCGAATGGTCGATGCGCATCGATAGCGGTATCACGAACCTGAGAAAGGAAATCATCGGCTGCGCCAGGCGGCAGTTGGAACGTGTCGTGGGCATAGGCGACGCCGCGCACGCCGTCGGCGCAAAGTTCCTCAACGGTGCGGGTCCATGGGGCGGGGATCAACACACGGTCAAAACCGCCGGAACGAAAATTTGCGGCTTCATTCCACCAAGTTTCGAGTTTTGCGTCTTGAAGCGAAGGCGGGCCAAGTTCATGACCGAGAGCCTCGGCTAAACCGTTGAGCCCTGCTTCCTCCCACATATTCACAACCCGGGGCCACTTCGTGGATGTGCCAACGGCGCCCCAGACACCGAAGCACAATTGGCCGCGGTCCTCACGAGCCATGGGGCACCAGTTCGCAGTCATGTGGTGCATGTACTTGGCGCGGTTCGAGCCAATGATGTCGATGAACTCGTGGGTGTAAACACGATCGTTCACGCTGTCTCCCTCATGGACCTGTGCGAGATCCGATCATTGCCGCCGAGAGAACCTCGGCGCCTGTTCTGCGTGTTAGCGCATGCTGAATCAGGGTTCAGTTTGCTGAGCGGGGACTAGGGTAGCGGTATGGAAGAGGGGGACTTGAACATTCCAGGACTGCTTGTAGAGCGCCACTCCGGTGTGCTCCGCCTCATCATTAATCGGCCGGAAAAGCGAAACGCATTGACCGACGACATTGTGTCGGGGTTGATCGACGAACTCGCTGCGGCAGGAAACGATGAGTCAGTGCGGGTGATCGTCCTTTGCGGTGCCGGTGACGATTTTTGTTCCGGGTTCGACATTGTGGCTCGAAATGCGCCGGGGGAAACTCGGCCGAGAGTTGGAAGTATTCAGCGACGATTGCCGAACCAGGCGAATCGGCTGATTTCACTTATGTTGCGGACGCAAACCCCAATCGTGTGCGAAGTGCACGGATGGGCAGCAGGAATAGGTTTGTCACTCGCTCTGGCTGCGGACTTCACCATCGCTGCGGACGATGCCAAATTTTGGGCGCCCTTTCTCGGACGTGGTTTTACGCCTGACAGCGCCTCTACGTGGCTCTTACCCCGTCGTATCGGGGAGGTTCGCTCACGAGACATGCTCCTGCTCGGTCGGGTGGTTTCGGGTTCCGAAGCTGCCGACTGGTCGATGGTTCATTCGTCGGTGCAGCCCGAAGAGCTCGGCCTCAAAGGTGCAGAACTCGCAGCAACCTTGGCCACTGCGCCGACGGTTGCTATAGGACTAACAAAATCACTATTGGATGCATCGTCAGTTGCGACGCTTGATTCACAGCTGCAAGCAGAAGCGTTCTCACTTGAACTGTCCTCTAGGAGTGAAGACTTTAAAGAGGGACTTGCTTCATTCAGAGAGAAACGCGATCCCGATTATAAGGGCCGGTGAACGCGTTGCCGTTCTCCGATGATCTAAACCACGCTGAACTCGCAATGCACCCTGGCGCAGCCATTGACGAAGCGATTCAATCGGTTCGTCAATGGATCGAACAAAGCGTTCCCGTCGAGTGGCGTGAGGCAGGGCAAAGCGGCGGCGCTTCTGCGATTCGCAAGATTCGGAAATTTGCAGAGTACGAAACTTGGTACCCGACATTTGCGAAATCCGGTCTTGCGGTTCCGACGTGGCCAGTTTCCTACGGCGGACTCAACCTCGCCCCAGACGTTGCCCGAGCAGTAGAGGCTGAACTCGCGCCCTACAACCTTGGACGCCTCAATCCCCTTGGACTCAATCTGGCAGCGCCAGCACTCTTCGCACACGGAACCGAAGAGCAGCGTCTGCGGTTTCTCCCACCAATGGTTCGCAATGAAGAAGTCTGGTGCCAACTTTTTAGCGAGCCCGGGGCTGGCTCCGATCTCGCATCGTTGGCGACTCGCGCCGAGCGTGATGGTGATGATTGGTTGCTTACAGGACAGAAGGTCTGGAGCACGTGGGCTCATCTCTCGGATTTCGGCGTCCTTCTCGCTCGTACCGACCCAGATCAGCCGAAGCGTCAGGGAATTACGTATTTTCTTGTTGACCTGCGGCAACCTGGTGTTGAGGTTCGTGCATTACGCCACATCACCGGTGAGATTGATTTCAATGAGACATTCCTCAACGAAGTTCGGGTTCCTGACTTCAATCGTGTCGGTGACATTGGCAAAGGTTGGGCCGTAGCAAATGCAACCCTTTCCGGGGAACGCCAGATGGTGTCAGGTTCCGGATCCGGTGGCGTCGACCGAATAGGCGGCTCGGGGGCAGAGTCGCTCATCGCATTGGCGAAGGCGAACGATGCAACAGGCAGTGCCAACGGTTGGGGCGATCCAACCGTTCGACAATCGATCATGCGGCTTCTCAGCGAGGAACGTATTCGGGGTTGGACGAATCAGCGTGTTCGTGCAGGGCTCAAAGCTGGGCGTTCACCAGGTCCCGAAAGTTCAATCGGCAAAGTTCACCAAGGCTCACTGAATCAACGAGTCCAGTTGCTCGCAACGGAATTACTCGGCAGCGCCGCCGTCGCATGGGAAGCATCTGGTCTGACCGGCAATCATGGACCTGAACGCTACGCCTCTGGTCTTCCCCGCGAAGTCAAGGGGATGCTCCGCAGTCGGGCGAACACAATTGAAGGCGGCACGACCGAAGTCAATAAGAACATTCTGGGCGAGCGGGTCCTAGGCCTTCCACGTGAGCCTGATCCTTGGAAGAGCGCGCCCTGGCGTGACGTGCCGCGGAGCTGATGGCATGTACGCAACTCTAGAAGTCGAGCGCCAAGGGCACGTCGGTTGGCTCATTTTTAATAGGCCCGACTCGGCAAATGCTATGGATGCGACGATGCTGGGCGAACTCGAAGCGGCTTGGAACGAGCTCGAGAGGGATCCCAACGTTCGCGTCATTGTCAACACCGGAAACGGCAAGCAGTTCCAAACCGGACTCGACGTGGTTCAGTTAGCGAAGGATCGAGACGCCTTGCGGGAACAGTCTCGACGGACGCGTGACGCAGAACTGCGGCTAACCGCCTGGCACAACTCTGTTTCGAAACCAGTCATCTGTGCTGTCAATGGGCTTTGTGCTGGCGGAGGACTGCACTTCGTTGCCGATGCCGACATCGTTATTGCATCGTCAAATGCTGCTTTCCTGGACCCCCATGTTTCAATTGGCCAAGTGACTGCCTATGAAGCGATTGGGCTCACCCGCAAGATGCCTTTTGAAGCGGTGATGCGTATGGCGTTGACGGGTCGGTATGAGCGGATGTCTGCGCAGAGGGCCTATGAGTTGGGGATGATCAGTGAGGTCGTTGATCCCCCTGAGCGTTTACGTGAGGTTGCTCAGGAGTTGGCGGAGAAGATTGCTCGGAATTCTCCTGCGGCGATGGCGGCAAGCAAGAAGGCGTTGTGGCGTGCACTCGAACTTGGGCTCACTGATGCGTGTCGCGCTGGTTCTGTAGATCTTGTCTCGATGTGGGGTCATCCTGATCAGGAAGAGGGTCCCCGAGCCTTTGCGGAAAAGCGCGAACCCCAATGGACGATTGAAACTCCTGCTCCGAAAGAAGTCGAATAGATGGCGGAATCAACATTCACAAACTTCACGACCCTGAAAGTCGAGCGTCATGGGCCGGTGGGCTGGTTGATTAATAATCGACCAGAACAACTCAATGCCATGACCAACGCGATGCGTGATGAATTCGCAGTGGCGTGGCTCGAACTAGAGGCAGACCCTGAAGTGCGCGTGATCGTTCACACTGGGGAAGGTCGCGCTTTCCAGACAGGCGTTGATGTCTCCGAAATCGCATCTGATGGGATCGGCATGGAGCGTTACCGAGACTCTCTCGAAAACTTTGATCTCCACTTCACCGCTTGGCATCAAGGCGTGACAAAGCCCGTGATTACGGCCGTTAATGGTTTGT
Organism: Acidimicrobiia bacterium; assembly: GCA_016462055.1. Taxonomy (GTDB): domain Bacteria; phylum Actinomycetota; class Acidimicrobiia; order Acidimicrobiales; family Acidimicrobilacustridaceae; genus Acidimicrobilacustris. Next base: position 8,494 of record JAEMTX010000004.1, read on the forward strand.
GTGCGGGCGGAGCATTCCACTGGGTCGCCGATGCTGACATCGTCATTGCATCTTCTGACGCACAATTTTTCGACCCGCACGTTTCGGTTGGACAGGTGGTTGCCGTTGAAGCGATCGGGCTCTTGCGCAAGATGCCTTTTGAAGCGGTGATGCGTATGGCGTTGATGGGCCGGTATGAGCGGATGTCTGCGCAGAGGGCCTATGAGTTGGGGATGATCAGTGAGGTCGTTGATCCCCCTGAGCGTTTACGTGAGGTTGCTCAGGAGTTGGCGGAGAAGATTGCTCGGAATTCTCCTGCGGCGATGGCGGCAAGCAAGAAGGCGTTGTGGCGTGCACTCGAACTTGGGCTCACTGATGCGTGTCGCGCTGGTTCTGTAGATCTTGTCTCGATGTGGGGTCATCCTGATCAGGAAGAGGGTCCCCGAGCCTTTGCGGAAAAGCGCGAAGCCAACTGGGCCACTCCCGGCGAATGACGTCTGCTTCCATGACAGCGATCGTCTGAGTTTCGGCATGGGACTCGAGGAACTCCTTCTGCAGCATCCGCTTTCTGAATCGCAAGATGTGCTGTTCTCGGAAACCGAGTCAATGACACTCGCTCACGCACGCCGACGTGTTTCAGAAATTGCTTCGACACTTGAAATCGCAAAAGGTCAAGCAGTGGCGGTGCAGCTCCCAAATGGCCCTGAGTTACTTTGCACCGTGGTTGCAATCTGGACTCGTGGAGCGGTTCATGTACCGATCAACGAGCGTCTTACCGACCCGGAAGTTGAATCCATCCTGAGTGAGACGGGTGCTGCTGTACTCATCGGGATCGACGGAGCTCGTTTGCTTAACGGTACGACTGTGTATCCCGACGACGTTGCATTCATCATCTGGACCTCGGGCACAACCGGTACGCCCAAACCCATTCTCCACACCCACACTGCGTATCTCGAACTTCTGGACCGGGTTCTCGGTCCGCTTCGTGGTGGGGGAGAGCGTTCGGGCCCACCGACACCGAACCTGATCCCAGTTTCGATGGCGCTGAATGCTGGTCTTTACAACTGCCTCTTCGGGCTTCGGGCCGGAGCCCCAGTGGTGATGATGGACCGCTTCACGCCACAGGTGTTTGCTGATCTTGTCGCCCGATTTCAGATTCGCTCGACTGTGCTGCCCCCGGCAGCGATGGTCATGCTGGCTGATTCAGATGTGCAATCACTTGCGCCATTGAAATACGTGCGATCAATTACAGCGCCATTGTCACCTCTGAATGCTCGTCGGTTTACCGAACGGTTTGGCTGCTTTGTTCTCAATAGCTACGGCCAGGCCGAGATGGGCGAAGTGATCGGATGGACTGCAGCCGACTCAAAGGAACATCCTGAAAAGGTTGGAGCAGCGGGTCGACCGCTACCGGGAGTTGCTATTCGAATCGACGCCGACGGTCACCTTCTAGTCCGTCCTCCGAACGCTGCGGTCGGAATCGATGATCGGCGAGACGACGATGGTTTTATCGATACCGGCGATATCGCATCAGTTGATGAAGACGGTTTTGTTTGGATCGATGGAAGAGTCAGCGATTTGATCAATCGTGGCGGAAACAAGGTCTTCCCCGATTCCGTTGAAGAAGTACTGAGGCTTCATTCGTCAGTTACCGACGCAGCGGTCGTTGGGGTTCCTGATGATCGTCTTGGTGAAGTTCCCGTTGCCTTCATCGTCGGAGACAAGTTCACCGAGAAAGTTCTTATCGAGCACTGTCGCACCCATCTCGTCGCCTACAAGATTCCCGTGGCCTTTCGATCGATAGACCAACTACCGAGAAGCGAGGTTGGCAAGCTTCTTCGACGTGAACTGATCGATCTCTGGTTAAACGAACAAATTGACTCGTAGTCCGGCGGGGCTACGAGTCGTTGTCGTCCGCAAATCGACTGGCAAGAGCATCAAGCAACTCTTGACAGTTGCTGGCGCCACCCGGAGCGTCGGGTAGACGTGCCTCACCGAATTCGCGAGAAGGCAGCAGGATCGTGGCGTGGCCAGGAGTCGTTCGCTCGCCTCTTTGGTTCTCACCCCAAATCTCTAAATCGACAGCAGGCCGGTCTCCGTCAGCGAGGTACTTCTTCGCAACGGTTCCTCGCATCCAGTGGGTATCGCCGACATAGTTGAACTTACGAAATTGGCAATCGAGTTTCCAGAGCCACGCATCGTCACCCATCCAATCGGTGCAGAGGTGAATGAGCCATGTTTCGCGCATTCGCCCGTAGTCATAGGAAGCGGGGTTGCCGGCGTTACGGGCCCATTCGGCATCCCAATGAACACGCTGTTGAACATCGGGGATATTGAGGGAGTCAGGCTTGAAGAACTTCGGCATCCGTTTCCGCTGATCATCGGCCAACCGCAAAGCGGCCACTCCGTAGAGACCCATCCCCATCCCTGTGTGCCACACCACCATGTCTGTGACCCGAAGCGGCCCTTTTACGAGTGGGCCGATGTCGTCGCCTACTTCCACATCTTCCCAGTATCGAGGAGTTGCGCCCCGACGTCGTGATCGTTCTTGGCCTATCTGTTCGCTGATGGCAGCAATCTCATCGTCGGTGTACGGGACAATCTCAATGGCATCGTTTACTTTGCGCTCGATCGCCTTCTCGCGTTCGGCCCGGATCATGAGGCGGTACTGGCCAGAAAGCACTGGACCTCCGGCGACAGCGAAAACTTCGCCAAACCACTCGTGAACAGCGCGTCCTGCAAACTCACCGATCTTGTCTTGGACTCCAATGAGAGCGTTGCGTCGAACCACGCGTACGCCCGGATGTAATGGGTTCCACCATTCTCGGAAACTCCCGGAATAGAAGGCGTGAACTCCGCCGAGTGGGTCGCCCTTCATGAGTTCTTTTTGATTGTCGGGCAGGCGAGTGATCTCGTCTTCGCCGATCAGGGTGTCTCCGCCGACGAGCTGTGGCGACGCAATTGGTCCGCCCCAGCGAGTGGTCACTCCGTAATCGGGATTGCACCAGAGGGGGTTATCGTCGCCACACGCCATAGCGACGTGGCGAAACGCGTCCCCGTTTGGAGTTTGATAGTGAGGCGGTGCGCTGTGGGATCGGGAGATTCCGATGCGTGATCGCAAGCGGTCGACGCCCTCGTCGGTAATGCGTTCAGCCATTCAGGAAGACTAGTGCGATCGCCTTTTCTGCTCAGCCCGAAGATGACGACCTACCATCTGCGCATGCATCGTCGCTGTGTCCCTCGAAAGACAGAATCACTCTCATGACCGCATGGAATTTCGCTGATGTGTGGGAAACGATTGCTTCAGTGCAGCCTGATGCTCCGGCTCTTGTTCGCGGGTCATCCGTTCGTTCCTGGGGGGAGTTCGATGCCCGATCCGAGGCCATCGCACAGGGACTTTTCGATGCCGGTCTGGCTCACCAGTCGCGAGTCGCTCAGTACCTCATGAACTCGATGGAGTACCTCGAATCCTTGTTCGGCACGTATAAGGCAGCGATGGTCCCCGTGAATACAAATTATCGGTACGTGGCCGATGAACTCGCTTACCTGTGGCTTGATGCAGGCGTTGAAGCAGTGATGTTTCACGGTTCCTTCACCGAGTCCACGAATGAAGTACGCGCTCGAGTGCCAAACGTAAAGTTGTGGCTATGGGTCGATGACGGCGTTGGCGAGTGTCCCGATTGGGCCGTGCCGTATGAACGCGTTGCCGCGTCCGGCGCGGTGCTTTCGGCCGAATCACCTCAACGAAGTGGTGATGATCTCTTTCTTCTTTATACGGGTGGAACCACCGGGCAGCCGAAAGGCGTCATGTGGCGTCAGGACGACCTTTTTTGTGTCCTCAACAGAAGCGCCACGATTAAGTATCCGGAAGAGGGGGGACTCGAAGCCATCGCTGAGGGACTTACTGCCGCTGGGTCATCGAGAGCACGCGTGATACCGGCTGCTCCGCTCATGCACGGAACTGCGGCATTCTCGGCATTTGCCGTTTTGGATTCGGGTGGCGCAGTCGTTCTGTGCGAGCACACCAAATTCGATCCGCAAGAGTTACTCGACACGGTTGAGGCTCATAGCGTCACTGATCTCTCGATTGTTGGTGACGCTTTCGCCAAGCCGCTTCTCGACGCTCTTGAAGCGCAACCTCAACGCTGGGATATCTCTTCACTCAAAGTGATCCTGTCGTCTGGAGTGATGTGGTCGGCTCCGGTGAAGGATGGCCTGATCAAGCACGCACCAAACCTTCTTTGCGTTGACACGCTGGGTTCTTCTGAAGCCGTGGGTCTTGCACGTTCGATTTCGTCGTCACGAGGTACGGCGAAAACTGCAGGCTTTAAATTGGGACCGAACGCCCAGGTCATCCGCGAAGACGGAACGCCGGTTGCTTCCGGTTCTGGTGAAACCGGATTGGTTGCCGTCGCTGGCCGGGCTCCGATCGGCTATTTCAATGATCCCGAGAAGTCGGCAAAGACATTCCGGGAGATTGGGGGCCGTCGTTGGACCACGCCCGGAGATTTCGCCACGGTGAACGAGGACGGAACCGTCACACTCTTGGGTCGTGGATCAGGCTGCATCAATACTGGCGGCGAAAAGGTCTTCCCGGAAGAAGTTGAGGAGGCTCTGAAGCTCCTCGCAGGGGTTGAAGACGCAGTTGTGGTCGGCGCTCCCCACCATCGGTTCGGTCAGCAAGTCGTCGCATTTGTCGAGCTATCGCCTCGAGCGGCGGCCGATGTTGACTCCTTGATCGGGCAACTTCGGACGAGTTTGGCGGGGTACAAGATTCCGAGGCACGTGTCGTTTGTAGAATCGATCGGCCGTGCCGCCAACGGCAAAGTCGATCAGGCGCGGTGGAAAACCGAGGCGGAGAGATTCGAAAGTGCGTGAAGAACACGCTGTCTGAGAGACTGCGAACGTGAGGGCTCAAGCAGGATCTCAGATCCAAGAAAAAAACGTAAGTCTCGATCTCGCCGAGTCGGAAGAAAATAACCCTCGGCTCGATCGATGGATCAATCGCACGACACTTCCACTCGACCTGTTGGCGCTCTTCACCATTTGGTTAACCGTGGTTCCTCTTGGCGGCATCCACGACGAGCGCCACCCATTTTTCTGGTACGCCGGTCGAATCCTTGTGTCGGTAATTTATGCAATCGACATGACTGTCCGGACGGTTCTGGCACGCAAGAAGCTGCATTATTTCTTTCATCACCCCGTGGGCGTCTTGGCGGTCCTTCTTCCGGCGATTCGACTGATCTTCAGCATCCGCCTCCTCAAGGCGATGTTTAAGAAGGGAAATATCGCCCATTTCCTTTTCGTCTCCGTCGTACTTTTGTTGAACCTGATGGTGATCGTGTGGGGATTCGAGCGCCACAGTTCGCAGGCCAACATCACATCAATAGGCATCGCTGTCTGGTGGGGTTGCGTCACCGTCTTTACGGTTGGATACGGCGACTACTACCCGGTCACCAACGCTGGTCGAGTTGCTGCAGTCGGCATCATGGTTGTCGGACTCACAACTGCAGCAGTGATCACTGCCCAGATCGCTTCGAGTTTCATGGACCAGGCACAAGCGCGCCGTAATTCGGTTGCTGAACCAGATGCGCCTTCGGTGGCTGTTAGCGATGGAGTTCGAAGCACTGATGATCGCTTAGATCGAATCGAAGGCTTGCTCCGAACCCACTTTGAGGGTTCAGATTCAGCCTCTGACTAAACGAAGTCGCGGTGACGGAGCCAATTGGTTGGTGACCCAACCCGCCTTTGACCATGAATCCCGATGGAATGTTCAATCTGACATTTAGGCGAGGGCTGCTTTCGCAAATGCTCGCATCTCTCGATCAACATCTGGTCCGGCAGGCGTGTACAGAATCTCCTTCACTCCAGCGTTCGACGCATGAGCCAACTTTTCGTGAATTGACGAAGCGGGGCCCGTCCATCCAACGCCTGCGAGAGTTTCTTCGGCTGCGAGATCGAGGACTGTGAGATCTCGACCGACAACTTCAGTGACGTGACCCTCATGAACCGTGAGATGACGTTCGCCTTCCGGCCGAGCAGATTCAACGTCAGCTAACCATTCAGCACCACCGGGCATGGTGGCGACTCCTTCGGGAAATGCTTCCCAGAAACCGTGGTAGCCAACGACGTACCAAGGTCCGATGGCAGCCTTTGCTCGCGAAGAACTAGCCAGTTCTCCGTCATCGAGCACCGAACCGGAGACCATGAGTACCTGATGACCCCAAGCTCCGTCGAGGGGCGCCACTCCAATCAAACCGGTGCAGGTTCCATTCGCAATCATCTCGGCGGTGATGTCGAGCCCTTTGGGTCCCATGGCGGAGAGAAGAAGCGGAACGTTGATGGGTCGCTGCGCGGTTAGTGACGGTCGATGAATCATCTGGATTTTTGATCCGTCGATCTCCGCAACCTCGCCCTGGAGGAGTGCATGGAGGGTCTCGATGTATCTGCGCGTCGAAGACCATGAAAGGGCTTTCTTGCCGAGAACCATTCTTGCCGTGAATCCGGTACCGAAACCGCACATGAGACGACCGGGTGCCATACGTTCAATGGTGGCAATCGCTGACGCCGTTGTCATGACGTGACGGAGGTTGGGCACAAGGACGGCCGTTCCAACATCAAGATTCGAGGTCGCGTTGAGGATATTGGCGATGTTGATCCAAATGTCCTCATAAAGAGCAGCGGAGTCGTAGAGCCAGGCTCGGCGATAGCCGAGGTCTTCGGCGAGTTGGGCGCGTCGCACGGCATCTGGACCTGGGGTGATTCCGATTGATATCTCCATTCGCCCATCCTCGCACGTCAGAGTCCGAGGGACGGAGTGCCGCCGACCGTCGGGAAGTGGAATGATCTCGGCACGCCACTAAGGAGGAATCATGGGATCAAGTCGTTCGCCAGGGGAGCAAGCCGCCGATGAATGGGCAGTTCGAAATGTGATCGTGCGCCTAGCGCAGTACGCCGACGGACTTGGTTCGTGTGAGCAGTATGCAGAGCTGTTCACAGTGGACGCAGAGTGGCTTATGCCGAATGCGCCTCGCCATGGCCGCGCTGACATTCTCGAGGGAAGCATTGCCCGTCGGGCTGAAGGTGGCGTTGGTCCCGGTAGCAATTCTCGCCACATCGTCGCAGCTACCGCAGTCGAGTTCACGAATGACGACGAAGCGGTGGCCGACTCTTATTGGGTTTTTTACGTCGAGACAAACACTGCTCCGAAAGCCACGCTGGTTGGCCACTATCGCGACATCATCGTGCGAACCGAAGACGGTTGGAAGATGGCGCGCCGCGAGATCACGTTCGGCTGAGATTCTTCGCCGTCGCTTTCACTACCAACGGTGGTTCCGGACGCACATCTTGTCCTTCGGCGGTACCGTCAATGACACATTTCTATCTATCGGGGGAACGATGACAGGCGCACTTGATGGCATAAAAATTCTCGATATCTCAACAGCATTGACGGGCCCTTATCCGGCGGCGTTGCTTGCCGATCAGGGTGCCGATGTCATCAAGATTGAGCGGCCCGGACTTGGCGACCTCGCTCGTTGGGTCGGCGTTGCTGTGAATGGTGTCTCGGCGCTTTTCCAGGCGTGTAACAGAGGCAAGCGATCAATAGCTCTCGATATGGCGACACCGGAAGGCCTTGAGATTGTTCGTGAACTCGCTGCTCGCTCCGATGTCGTGATTCAAAACATGCGTCCCGGTGTCGCTGACCGTCTCGGCATCGGGTGGGAGGAACTGTCGGCGGGTCGCGACGACCTCGTCTACATCTCATTGTCAGGCTTTGGACAGACCGGTCCCTACGCACATCGAGGCGCCTACGACACGGTCATTCAGGCCTATGCCGGTCTTGGAACGAACCAAGCCGACCCTGACGACGGAACACCGACATTTCTCCGACAAACAGCGGCCGACAAAATCACTGCCATGTACGCAGTGCAGGCGATTACCGCTGCGTTATTCGCTCGTGAGCGGGGGATGGGCGGTCAACATGTTGAACTTTCGATGGCCGACTCGGTGGTTTCATTCCTGTGGGCCGACGCAGCAGGCAACGAGATGATGCTGGATTCCGATGGATCTATGAATTCGAGTTTCGTGCAAGGGTCGAAGCCCTTCCGATTCATTGATGGATTTGGTATAGCGACTCCAACTTCCGACGCGGATTTTCACGGCATGTGCGAAGTGCTAGGTGTCGATGGCCACAATGATCCTCGAGTCGCCACGATCGGCGAACGTAGGAAGCACCCAGAAATTAGCGGCGAGATCATGTCGAAGTGCCATGAGGTCGCTGGTCAGTTCACCTGCACCGAGATTTCTGAACGCATGGAAGCGGCGAACGTTCCATTCGCTCTTGTAGTTGCGCCGCAAGATCTTCCTAACGACGTTCACGCCATTGCGATCGGTCTGTTCGAAGAATTTGATCACCCTGTTGCCGGAAGGGTTCGTCAGCCTCGACACCCTGCGCAGTTCCTGGGCACACCGGCAACGTTGCAAACTGTCTCGCCAACCCTCGGTCAGCAGACCGACGAAATACTCGCCGAGTTGGGCCGAGCCGATTCAATCGAAGAACTCCGACGGAACGGAATTGTTTTCTGATGGCAACCACTAAGCAGAACGTCAGCGGTTATTCGCATATCGCAATTGTGTGTACTGATCTCGTTGCCGCGCGGGCATTTTATTGCGGGCTGTTCGGATTCGAGGAACTGCCTCGACCAGATTTTGGAGTTCCAGGCATGTGGCTACGCGTTGGTTCTCTGCAGCTTCACTTCTTGGAGCATGAAACAATGCCGATCCCCGGTCCCGGCTTTCCACACTTTGCATTACACATCGAGTACGACCAGTGGGATGAAATCATTGGTCTGTTGAAGAGCAACTCTGTTGCGTTCCTATCGGAACCCTCAGAGCGTTCTGATTTCGGCATTGCTGTGCGCGCAGCGTTTGTCCTCGATCCGAGCGGAAACGTCGTTGAACTTACCGATGTCGGGCCGCTCGCATGATCGGTTAGTCCAGGGCGAGGTCGAGCGCGGCACGATCTTCTTCGGTCGGGGTCCACAGTCCGGCCCCGACGTTGGCTGCGACCTGTTCTGGGCTCGTTGCCCCAGCGATGACGGATGCGATTGCTGGTCGAGAGGCAAGACCGCCGAGTGCTACCTGCAGAAGACTGAGCCCGCGCTCATTCGCGAATGCAGCGATTGTCTCAACCTTGTCGAAGTTTGCATCCGACAACATTGCGTCCATATGCCAGGCCGCAATGCGTCCGTCGGCGGGAGCAGCCACTCCTCGTTGGTACTTGCCAGTGAGAAGTCCACTGGCAAGCGGGAAGTACGGCAATTGGCCAAGGCCAAATCGCTCGCATGCGGGAAGCACGTCAGATTCGGCAGTTCGCTCAATGAGGTTGTAATGGTTCTGGGCGCTGATGAACCGCACTGTCCCATTTGTTCGGGCGATCCATTCGGCATCAGCAATCTGCCAGCCGGCAAAGTTTGAGTTCCCGATGTAGCGGACCTTGCCCTCGTTCACCAGCTCAGTGAGCGCAGAAAGGGTCTCTTCGATCGGAGTTGTCGGATCGGGCATGTGGATTTGGTACAGATCGATGTAGTCGGTCTTCAGTCGTGTGAGAGATCGCTCGACCGCTTTGCGGATATAGCGGCGAGATCCACGAGAACCCCAGTCGGGACCATTGGCTCCGCGAAGGTCGCTTCCGAACTTCGTAGCGATGACTGTCTCGTCGCGCCGAGAGCCGAGCGCTGCACCGAGGAAGATCTCAGAATCGCCGTAGGAATCCGAAGTGTCGAAGAGCGTGATCCCGTGATCGAGAGCAGCCCCTACGACTCGCTCGGTCGCCGCAGCATCGATCCGCATCCCGAAGTTGTTGCAGCCGATACCAATCTTCGAGACCCTGAGGCCGCTAACGCCAAGATTGCGGTAGGTCATTTCTGTCATGTCGAATTCCTTCTTAGATTCCGAGTGCGTCGCGAGTGCGATTGAGCTCTGTCACGTCTGTTGTTGTTGGCACGAGAAACAATTCATCGCAACCTAGCGATTCAAGCGTTGACACTGACTCACGAAGTAATTCCGCGGTCGAGGTGGAGAGCATTCCCGCCATCATTGTTCCGAGCTCTTCGCCGAAGATTTTCATATAGGAGTAGCCGTAGTCATAGAGGCGCTGTTGAGCATCATCGCCGAGGGCGTACCAAAGACTGGCTGAAATATGAGGAGCGTCGGAGCGTCCCTCAGCGGACCATGCCTCGCGGATGCGTGTAAATGCGGCCTCGGTTGCGGCGGGATCGATCCCGAAGACAGTTGATCCGTCGTCGACGCCAATCGCCCATTTGGCGGCACGGGCAAGCGCCTTGGGACCCATGGCTCCGGCAACGAAGGGAGGGCCGCCAGCCTGAACCGGGGGTGGTCCCACGGGATCAGCATCCTCGAAAGGCGGTTCCCCTGACCACACGCGACGCATGGTTTCAACTTGTTCGTCCATTCGCGACCATCGGCGGTCGAAGGAGCCGTTAATAGCTCGATAGTCGTGCTCGCGTCCGCCTACGCCAATGCCGACAGTGAGCCGGCCGGCTGAGAGTTGATCGACAGAAGCCAATTGCTTGGCGACATCGACGGCGTCGTGCGCCGGCAGAACGATAATCGTGGTCCACAGCCGAACTCGTTGAGTGATGGCGGCGGCGGCTGAGAGCTCCACGATCCATGAATGGCTCGGATAGGTGACTCGCTCGGGCACGGCGAGGCTTGACCACGGGCCCTGATCGATGGCTTGGCACCAAGCGAGCGTCTCGGACCGACCGTGAGCAATCATCGTCGGCATCGTCATCGCAATATCCATGGGTTTGTCCAGTCTTTTAAGAGCCAGCCGGAGAGTACTTCGGCAAGACTGGAAGGAGCGACCGGCGCCGGGGGTGTCGAGGGGGTTCCAAGTGGCTGCAATCGATCTTTACAATCCGGACACGTATCTCGACGGTGCACCGCACGAAGAGTTCACGCGCTTGCGTCGAGAGGATCCGGTGCATTGGCAGGACATTCCCGGTCAAGCTGGCTACTGGGCGGTGCTCAAGCACGCTGACGTTGTCCATGTTTCGCGTAACCCGAATGTTTTTTGTTGTGAAGCCGGGGGAGTTGTTCTCGAAGATTTGGACCCAGAGAGACTTTCCCGGATGCGAGACATGCTGCTGTCGATGGATCCGCCGCGACATATTTCGTATCGAAAACCACTGGCACCGGAATTTGCGCAACGAGTGATTGCTGGTATGGAGACGCAAATCCGACAGATCACAGTCGACATATTTGAAGCGGTTGGCGATAACTCCGATGTGGAGTTTGTTCATGACATGGTTGGGCCGTTGCCGACTCAAGTGATTGGGCAACTATTTGGTTTGCCAGAAAAGGATTGGGAGTGGCTTCATCGGCTTTCTCAGATGAATACGAGTGGTCAAGATCCCGATCTCAATCCTGATGGCGATCTGTCTGAGGCGGGCAGCGCCGATTCATCAATGCAAATGGCGATGTACGGAATGGCCTTCGCTGAATCGCGCCGAGCAGTCACTCCGCAAGGCGATCTGATGGACGTGATCCTCGGTCAGGAATTCAACGGTCGACTTCTCACCGATGGCGATATTGGAAGTCTCCTTGTTCAGATGATCACGGCGGGCAACGACACAACGGTAACGATGATGGCGGGCGGACTTTGGGCCTTGCTCGAGCACCCTTTACAACTGCAGATGCTTCGAGATGATCCATCGCTACTTCCGGGAGCCATCGAGGAAATCCTGCGTTGGTTCAGTCCTCTTCACTATTTCCGCCGCACTGCGAGCGAGGACACGGAAATCTCCGGGACAAAGATCGCCAAGGGAGACAAGGTCGCCATGTATTACACATCGGCAAATCGCGATGAGGCTATTTTTGCCGACTCGCAAGCCTTTGACATCACGAGGTCGCCCAATCCTCAACTGTCATTCGGTATCGGCGAGCATTTCTGTCTCGGCGTGCACTTAGCTCGCCTCGAAGGTCGAATTTTCTTCGAAGAGCTCCTACGGCGATTCGGAACGATTGAACTCAATGGACCAACTGAGCGGGTTCGTTCAAATCTCAATAATGGTGTGAAGCGCCTCCCAGTACATCTTTCACGATGACACCACGCAGTTTTCACGATGACAGCGCGCAGTTCGGCGCAAGAATGAAAGGATCGAAGACATGACATCACTAGTAATCAAGGGTGGGACCGTTGTTGACGGCACGGGCAGCGAACGATTTGCCGCTGACGTACTCGTCGAGAACGGACGAATCCTTGCAATCGGTACCGCACTCAAGGGCGATTCGGAACTTGACGCTGCGGGTTGCATCGTCGCTCCAGGGTTCATTGACATTCATACTCACTATGACGCGCAGGTATTTTGGGATCCTTCGCTAACTCCATCGAGTTTCCATGGAGTTACAACGGTGATCGCTGGCAACTGCGGGTTCTCGATTGCACCTACTCGGCCTGAACACCACGACCTCATTGCACGAACCTTGGAGAATGTCGAAGACATGGATGTTGCTGCGTTGGCAGCGGGTGTTCCGTGGAACTTCGTGACGTTCCCCGAATATCTTGCGGCAGTGAGCGATCTTCCCTTGTCGCTCAATTTCACGGCGTATATCGGACACACGGCGCTCCGGCTTTTCGTCATGGGCGACGACGCATACGAGCGTGCTGCTACCGCCGAGGAAATTGATCAGATGGTGACAGTCCTCACCGAGGCTCTCGATGCTGGAGCGGCGGGCTTTGCCACCAGCGTTGCTCCAACCCATCGGGGTGTTGACGGAAAGCCGATTCCGTCGCGTTTTGCCGAGCGCGTCGAGTTGGAAGCGTTGTTTGACTGTGTGGGGCGGGTCGGAAAGGGAGTGGTCGAAGTTACCCCCGGCGAGATACTTCCTCTCGGCGATATCTACGATCTTCAGCTTCAATCGGGAGCCCCATTCACGATCACCGCGCTCTTGAGCACGCCGTCAATGACGCACCGAAACTTCGTGGATCTCAACCGGGCTCGCTGGGAAAGCGGAGCAAATGTTTGGCCTCAGGTAACGCCGCGCCCGCTTGCGTTCGCTATGTCGCTGGCCGAGCCATTCACGTTCAATGTGAATGGCAAATTTGCGGAATTGATGTCTGGCGACCTGAAGAGCCGAAGAGCGGCGTATGAAGATCGCGCTTGGCGTGATGAAGTACGCGAAGTCTGGTCGACGGGAACATTCATGGTCCCTCGCTGGGAAACATTTGAAATCGATGAATGCCCCGCAGACCGCTCCCTCGAAGGCAGGAAAATCGCCGAGATCGCCGCAGAACGAGACTCTGATCCGTTCGATCTCGTGCTTGATCTCGCTTTAGAGGAACCCGACCTTCTTCTGCGAGTTCGGTGCGTCGTGGCGAACGACGATCCCACAGAAGTCGCCTTCCTCATTTCCGAGGACCATTGCGCTTTTGGTCTGTCCGATGCCGGCGCGCATGTGGGCCAGTTGTGTGACGCACCGCAGGCAACCGATCTACTCGGAAACTGGGTTCGCGATCGCGCAGTCATGACCATCGAACAGGCAGTTCATCGACTCACGAAGTCACAAGCCGATCTTTTTCATCTCGTTGACCGCGGCGAACTCCGTGTGGGTGCGTGGGCCGACATCGTCGTCTTCGACCCAACGACCGTTGCCCCGGGACCAATTCGGCGAATTGCTGACTTCCCGGCTGGCTCGGAACGCCTGACGGCAGATCAGCCGGCAGGGGTCCGTCACGTTCTCGTGAACGGCGTGCCGATCAGGGTGGACGAGAAGCAGGTCGATGCCAATATCGCTCCGGGTCAGATCGCAAAGATCGGTTCGCATCGCTGACGGCGTATTATGCAGACACAACATCCAAAGGGAGACCACTCGTGACAATCATCGATGCAAATGCCCCCGAAGCACTCCATCTCGCAGCTGACGACCTCCCTTGGGTAGAAATTGGCGGAGGCAACAAACTTCGCGTCCTCCAAGTGAAGATCGAAGAAGGTCTTTGGATTGTCGAGAACATCTTTCAGAAGGGCTTCGAGGTTCAAGCTCACCGCCACACCGGGCCGGTGTGGGGTTACACCGTGCGTGGAGGTTGGAAGTACAAGGAATACGACTACGTGAATCGCGCCGGTTCCTTCCTTTACGAACCAGCAGGCTCAGTTCACACGTTGCAGTGCATCGAGGACGATACGCAGGTGTGGTTCCACATGTACGGATCGAATATCAACCTTGATGCCGACGGGAACGTCGAGTCGGTTACCGACGGCGCCGGATCATTGGCGGGCTACTACGCGCTGTGTGAAGCACAGGGGCTCCCGCGCCCGAATGTCATCGGCGCCTAAATCGCAGAGTTCATAAGAACTCGTCGAGAAAATCCACCATTGCGTCGAAGGCGTCGTTACGTCCGGGTTCGTCGTACGCGCTGAAGTGGTGACCCTCGATCATTGCTTTTCGCTTCGGTCCAGACGCTCGTTCATAGGTATCGAGGGCCACAGCTGTCGACGCGACGTCATCGTGAGTGGCAATGACCATCAAGAGCGCCGTGCCGCCGAGTTGAGGTGAGCAGGCGCCCGGATCGAATGGCGGTGTCGTCGTTATCGCCATGGTCACCGAGTTCTGCCATCCGTTTGATGGACCGTTGGCTAGGAACCATTCAGAGGACTCGGGCTGAGGAAGAACTGCAGCGTCGAGTCCTTCGTGGAGGACGACGGGCATAGGACCGATCTCGTTGCGCCCGAGATCAAGCGAATCGTTGCTGAACGCAACACGCATGGCGACGAAGCGCTGCTCGGCCTGGCTGGGGTCAACGAGTAGATCGCCGAGCCCTGCGAATGGAGCATTGGCGACTACTGCCTTTATGTCTGGATGCAGAGCACCCAGAACGATCGCTTCACCACCACTAAAACTTGAACCCCAGACAGCGACGCGATCGGGTTGCACCTCAGGGAGTCCGCGAACTTGGTCGATGACTTCCCACATGTCGTGGGTCTGAATCCAGGGGTCGACGACAGCACGTGGTTCCCCAGATGATTCACCGAGTCCCCGGTGGTCATAGAGATAGACCACGTAGCCCGCTTCGGCGAAAGCAGACGCAAACCAGGGCAGGCCCATCTTTCGAGTTGCGGAGAAACCGTGACTCATAACGATCGTCGGCGCTGATCGGGTGATCTCTTCCGGAAGGTGTAGATCGCCGTGCAAGATTGTGCCGTCAGTGAGGGTGAGGGCGAGTGGTCGCAGTGGTGGCGTCATGGGTGCGATGCTAGGAAGGAATGAAGTGCGCCGTGGCCATTGTGGCTTCAGCGTTTGGGGGAGTGAGGAACGAAGTGGGTCATCCATTCCGTGACGTGGCGATCGTGGGCGTCTTCAATACGAAACAAGCGCGAGTGCTCGAAGGTTACGACTCTCAGACCATTGCTCTTGAAGCTGCGCTGGGGGCGGTTGCCGATGCTGGTCTCGAACCACGTGACATCGACGGCGTAGTCGGCGGAATCGCCAGCAACTTTCTCTATCAGAGCCGTATCGGCCCGGCATGGCGGTCGATGTCGCCACTAGGTATCCCGGCTGTCATCGAAGGAGCGATGGCGATTGCCTGCGGACTCGCCAACACGGTATTGATCGCCACTGGAGAAGCAGGCAGCTATCGCCAGCACGCGTCGACGGCTCCTTGGACTCGACCCACGAATGAATTTGTGGCGGCCTACGGAATGTTCACCGCCGCCGAGTTCGCGCTGATGGCGCGCCGACATATGCACATGTACGGGACAACACCCGAATCAATGGCGCATGTGGCGGCCACGATTCGCAATAACGGTCATGTGAACCCTCAAGCGGTCTATTCCGGTCGGGGCCCATTCACGGCAGATGACGTACTCAACTCTCGAATGGTGGCCGATCCCTTTCACCTTCTCGATTGTGCGATGACCTCTGAAGGAGGAACGGCGCTCGTTCTGACCCATGCCGACAGAGCCGGAGACCTCGCGAAGACTCCCGTCCATCTCTTGGGCGGAGGTACCGACCACTACGGGCCTTCGTATCAGCATCCTCCAGTCTGGGATCTCGGTGGCCTCCGCCGGCCTGACCTCATTGCCGGTCACG
>JAEMTX010000004.1:24595-28763 GCA_016462055.1 Acidimicrobiia bacterium
GTTCTTGGACCTCAAGATGTTGACGTCTGTGAGTTTTTCGATCCCTTTTCGTTTGAATTAATTCGCCAGTTCGAAGCGTATGGATTTTGCGGCGAAGGCGAGGGCGGTGACTACGTCATGACGGGTGTGATCGAGCCCGGTGGCCGTCATCCGATCACCACCGATGGCGGGACAATGTCCTTTAGTCACGGTGGAGCATCAGTGCAGCTTTTCCAACGCGTGATCCGTGGAGTGCAGCAACTTCGCGGTGAATGCATCAGCTCTCAAGTCGCAAATGCAGAAGTAGCGATGTGTACCGGTGGTGGCGCCGGTGCGCTCTTCACTGATGTTCTGCTTCTCGGAAAGGAACGACCATGAGTCTGTTGAGCCCACAAGTTGGAGATATTCCTCTCCCAGATCCGGGTCCAATCTCCGCACCGTATTGGCAAGGCTGTCGCGATGGAGTTCTGCGTTACCAACAGTGTCTTGACTGTGGTGCGCCGACCCATACGCCGGCGCTGTTATGCGCTGCGTGTGCATCGATGAACCTCGAGTGGGTAGACAGCTCAGGACTCGGGGAGATCTACAGCTGGACCAGAGTCTGGAGACCAGTGACTCCTGCTTTCATCACTCCGTATGTCCCAATCATCGTGACGATGGAGGAGGGCTGGTCGATTCTGTCGAACCTTGTGGGTTGTGAGGATGACGCCGTTGCCATTGGGCAATTGGTCGAGGTGGAGTTCCACCACAGCGGAGGACCCGAAGATATTTGGCTCCCATATTTCCATCCCAGGTCCCCTTGACGTAGTTCCCAATTACCAGAGCCCCGAGTTCCTACAAGCCTGATTGACTGTTGGCTGTGAGTGAACAAGCTGACCTGGGCGCACAGGACGACATTGAGACGCAATTGCAGTCTGTGCGTTTAGGGCTCACGCGATTGCAGCGCTTGCTGTCGAGTCGTCGCGTGCATGCCGGCATGGCCGGAGCCGCACGAGTCGTGCTTCCACAGCAGGCCATGAATGTGCTGCGCGCTCTCGGCGAGCGCGAACCGCTGCCCGTAGGTGATCTCGCTCGGGCCGCTCGCATGGACACAGGCGCGGTGAGCCGCCAGATACGAGTCCTTGAAGAAGAAGGATTGGTCGAGCGTCGTTCAAGCCCGCAGCATGGGAGCATCGTGCTTGTTGAGGCAACGGCTGAAGGCAAAGCGATGGCGCAACGATTCGAACGTGTACGAGGAGCCCAACTCTCTCGAGCGCTAGTGGATTGGACTCCAGAGGAGCGACATCAGTTAGGTGAGCTCATGTTGCGTCTCGTTGATGATCTGCAGGCGACTCCATATCTGCAGGCTGACGGCGATTGATTCACATCTCGTTCAGTCGGGAATAACGACAGCGCGGCCGCGGAGTTCCCCGTTCTCCATCTTTTCGTAGGCTTCGGCCACACGATCAAGCGGAAACACGTCGACTTCGACGCGAAGGCGTCCACTCTCGGCAAGGGCGATTACTTCGAGTGTGTCGGCAATTGTGGGTGCTTGGAACGAGAACACCTCGCCGTCTCGCGGCAGTTTGTCGAAAAGCGTTCCCCGAAGCGATCCGTTTCCGGCGCCAACGAGCGCGTAAGCGCCCGCTTTCGCCGTGCATTGCAGGCCGTGGGTAATAGTCGAATCGATACCCACGAAGTCGAAGACAGCATTGGCTCCGCCTCCGAGGAGACGATGCACCTCGGTCGTCGTGTCGTCGTTGACTCCCTCGAGGGTGTCATGAGCGCCAAGTTCGGTTGCATACGCAAGTCGATCAGCCGAAACGTCGATAGCAACGACACGGGCGCTGGTAAGCGCGAGTAGATGCTGGATCGCATAGGCGCCGAGTCCGCCGGCGCCAATAACGATGGCGGATCCACCCGGTGGGATCCGACGAATGGCCCGCTTCACGGCGTGATAGGAGGTTGCACCGGCATCGGTGAGAGGACCGGCAATCACGGGGTCGAGGCCATTAAGCTTTACGAGTTCACGAGTTGAAGCGACGAGCACATAGCGAGCGAGTCCGCCATCGATTCCGTAGCCCCGTCCGACGATTGAGTCGTCGCAATTGTTGTCCTCGCCGCGAGCACACCAAATGCAATGGCCACACGAATGCGGGCTGATGACTGCGACAGCGTCGCCGACCTCAAAGCCGAGAGCTCCGGGACCCAGTTCGGCGACATGGCCACCGACCTCGTGTCCGAGTGTGAACGGCACGCGCCACCCCAGTGGCTCCATGAATGCGGCCGGAGCGAGGGCCATTCCAACGTCGCTGTGGCAGAGACCGTTACCTGCCACCTCCACCAGTACTTCCCCGGGACCAGGGGTTGGAATCGGCGCTTCGGTCAATACAGGAGGATGTTCCCACTCGACGATTCGGTACGCCTTCATCATTTCCGTCATGCTCTCATGATGACATGGCCAGAGAAATCACGCCCGGTGGCCATGGGGGCGGCGTTGACGGGGCAAGATGTGGCGTCCGTAACGAGGAGGAATCCGTGGCTGAAGTGACGTCGATCGAAAAGGCATCCACGATGTGGGAGTTGGTTGAGGCTCGCGCCGCTGCGACTCCTGATGTCGTTGCTCTTATTGAAGATGACCGCGAGATCACGTTCAAAGAACTTCGCGATTTATCAGAACGTGTTGCTGCTGGATTCCATGAATTCGGTATGCGCCACGGTTCCCGCGTCACCTGGCAGTTACCGACTCGTATTGAAACGGTGGTTACCTCACTCGCACTTGCTCGAATCGGAGCAGTGCAGAATCCGATCATTCCCATCTATCGCGACCGCGAAGTCGGATTCGTTCTCCAGCAGACCGACGCGGAATATTTCCTCATCCCCGGTGATTGGAACGGGTTCGATTTCAATGCGATGGCCGGTCGCATTATGGACGATCTCGGCATCGAGCCGACCGTAATGATCGCCTATGACGAGTTGCCACAGGCCGAGCCGTACACGCTTCCTCCGGCTCCGACCAGCGGCGACGAAGTTCGGTGGATTTACTACACCTCCGGAACAACCTCTGCGCCCAAGGGTGTTCGTCACACTGACGGCACGCTTATGGCGGGCGGCCTCGGCCTTGCGAACGCAGCCGCGCTTACCGCCGACGACATCGGATCGATTGCCTTCCCGTATGCCCACATCGCCGGACCCGACTACCTGATGATGCTCCTCTACCGCGGTTGTGGCGCAGTGCTCATCGAGGTGTTCTCCTTGGACGTTGCTGTCGAATTGTTTGCTCGCAAAGGAGCAACGATGGCGGGTGGCGGTCCCGCGTTTTACCAGATGTATTTGGCGAAGCAACGAACGCAACCCGGCGAGAAAATCATTCCTTCGCTCCGGTTGCTCTCTGGCGGCGGAGCACCAAAACCGCCTGAGATGTACGTCGAGGTGATGGCCGAAATGGGCATTCCGATCTGTCACGGCTACGGAATGACTGAATGTCCGATGATCTCTCAAAGCGGTCCGGGTGACACCGAAGCGCAGCTCATGTACACCGATGGCAAGCCGGTAACGGCGTGCGAGATTCGCATCGTGACTCTCGAAGGGCCGGTCGCTGAGCAAGGCCAAAACGGCGAAGTCCGACTGAAGGGACCAATGGTCTTCAAGGGCTATACCGATCCATCTCTGAACGCCGATGCTTTCGACGACGACGGATGGTTCCGAACCGGCGACCTCGGTCACCTCGACGCCGATGGCCATGTCGTACTTACCGGTCGGTTGAAGGATGTCATCATCCGCAAGGGCGAGAACATCTCGGCCAAAGAGGTCGAAGACATGCTGTATCAACATCCCAAGGTTGGAGATGTTGCGGTTATCGGTCTGCCCGATCGTGAGCGTGGGGAACGCGTCTGCGCCGTCGTGGAGCGGGCCCCAGGAACCGAGGATCTTGAGTTTGCCGAAATGGTGTCGTTTTTGAAGGGCGTGGATCTCATGGTCCAAAAGATTCCCGAACAACTCGAGGTTGTCGACGAACTTCCGCGTAACCAAACGCTCCGCAAAGTCCTGAAACAGGATCTGCGTGACATGTACAGAGATAAGCCGTGGAGTCCGCCTGCGCGCTGATTGCGATCAGTTAGCGCGAAGCGGTCGGTACACACCAAGAACGCCGTTACGCACCCATGTCGGAAGTGGTTCTTCTGTGAGTTGGCCGTCACTGGTGTGAATG
>JAEMTX010000278.1 GCA_016462055.1 Acidimicrobiia bacterium
CACCGTTCCGTTTTCGCCTTCAGCGTCGATCGGCACCGCAAAAGGCTGAACCATCACCGTTAGGCCTTTGGCCAAGATTTCAGTAGAAAGCGCTTCCGCGGCGCGATCAGCCTTCAGAAAGCGACCGGTCAACCGGCTTCCTGCCGACACCGAAGGTTTCACCACAATTTCCGCACTGCCAAAAAATTGTGCCGCCGAACGGAACTCTTCGATCGAATCAACAAAGGCAGTCGGAACGATCGGTACACCTCGATGTGCAAGATCAGCGAGGTAGCGCTTGTCGATATTCCATTCGATGAGTTCGACGGGATTGTGAAACGTCGTCAGACCGCTCCGATCTCCGAGCCAATTTCGAAACTCGTCCAACTTTTCGACGTAATTCCACGGACTTCGAACAACGACAAGGTCGAACGAATCCCACACCACCGTTTCGTCTTCCCATGCAGCGTGCACGAGATCAATTCCGGCATTGGCAAAGGCGACAACTTGCAATGGAAGGTCGACATCGTCATGGATCGCATTGAGATCACATGTGGTCACAAACGCAACTCTCATATCGTCACGCTAGCGATTGAAGAGGAATGCGCCTTGAGTAAAGCCAGGATCCGCTTAGGCGCGATCGGCCCAAAACTTTGCCCACGACGGCCAGGAACCAGGAACCGTGCCGAGCCCATCATGATTCTTCGGCCATTCAGCAGCTGGCAATGACATCGGTGAATTCACCGCTTCTTCGCCGTACCAAAGTTCATGGATGCGGCGAACGAAGAGCCACTGACCGTCGCGTCGCTCGTAGGTGTCGCGGTAAAGGATGAATTGATGAATCCAGCGCTCGCCGTCTTGGATCTGTGCATGGCAATACACCTGACCGGTTGCGTGATCAGCATCAACCAAATCAATTGCGTGAGTCCCCACATTCAGCATCGAGATTCCGATTGCCCCGAGTGACTCCGCAAACGACGCGCGCAACGCGTCACGGCCGAAGGTGTCTCGTCCAACCCGAACATCATCAACAAACAGCACTACGAGTGCATCAAGATCGCGAGAGTCCACCGCAACGGCGTAGTGCGATGCGAGTTGACGGATCTGTTCATGCGCCCACATCCGCTCAACGATCTCAGTCGGGTCCGAAGATGCCATGGGCGGAGCGTAGGACGGCGCCCACCCCTGCGGCCGCATTCCGGGAGTCGTATCCTCCGGGGATGGCTCAACGATCCGAATCCCCCGCCGTGTTTGCCGATGGATCGATCTCGCTTCGCCTCTATCCCCACAACGAACTCGATGCCGTCTCCATCGTCGATCAGCTGTGCACGCAAGCGGCAATTGCTGCTGACGTTGGTTTCGATGGGGTTATGACCTCAGAACACCACGGAGGGTTCGCCGGTTACTTGCCAAATCCTCTGCAGATCAGTGGCTTCCAACTCGCTTCCATGTCACAAGGATGGGCAGCGGCCTGTCCGGTGCTCTTGCCATTGCGCCCGGTTGCGATGTTGGCCGAAGAAGTCGCCTGGCTTAACGCGCGCTACCCCGGTCGCGTTGGCATTGGTGTCGGTTCGGGTTCGTTGCCGCTCGACTTTGAAGCAATGGACATCGACCAAAGCACAGCGGTCGACGTTTTCAAACGCGATCTTCCTCGCCTTGTCGAGATGCTTTCTGGTCGCGAACTTGGCGTCATCGATGGAGACCGAGCGCTACGCGAACTCACAACACAGCCGATCCCTGTGATCAGCACGGCAATGAGTCCCGCTGCTGTGCGCCGATCCGCCGCTGCCGGAGCGGGAGTCATTTATGACGGCGGGAGTAACCCCGAGCGCCTGCGAATGCTTTCCGATGCCTATCTCGAAGCCGGCGGTACAGCAGCGCGAATTCTCATTCGCCGAGTGTGGTTAGGACCCCCACCGAAGGAAGCCTTCGAAGCGCAGTTCGAGGTGTATCAGAGTTACTCGACCACCGAAGCACTCTCTCATTGGCGAGATAACGGATGGATCTGCGGTGATGACGGCGCTGCACTCGCGCAGGAACTCGCTGACGCTCTGCGAACCACGAACACCACATGCATCAACCTGCGAATTCATGCGCCCGGCATTGCGGCCGAAGCCGCTCGGGAGCAGATTGCTGCATTGGGGGCAGAAGTCCTTCCCCGGTTACGAGCAGAACTC
>JAEMTX010000279.1 GCA_016462055.1 Acidimicrobiia bacterium
ATTCGATCGGCGAGTCAAGGACTGCATAGAAACCAAGGTCAGACGTAGGATCGATGAACAACTTGGGCTGACACCCTTACTGAATGGAGGGCTGCGATGACTGCAAGCCTCGATCCTGACAACTTTGGCGTCGTGCGGGGAGCATCGAAACCAATCCCCTACGACATTCCTGTCTTCGCCACGCTCGAAGAAGAACGTCAACACCGCAAGGAACGGCTCGCTGCAGCATTCCGCCTCTTCGGAAAATTTGGTTTCGGCGAAGGTGTCGCCGGCCACATCACCGTGCGCGACCCAGAGCATCACGATTGCTTTTGGTTGAACCCAATCGGCATGGACTTCCGTCTCATCAGCGTTTCCGACCTCATCCTCGTCGACCACGAAGGCAACATTCTTCACGGCGACTACGCAATCAATCAGGCGGCCTTTGCAATCCACTCTCAGATCCATGCCGCTCGGCCCGATGTCATCGCCGCCGCT
This sequence comes from Acidimicrobiia bacterium, assembly GCA_016462055.1. GTDB lineage: Bacteria > Actinomycetota > Acidimicrobiia > Acidimicrobiales > Acidimicrobilacustridaceae > Acidimicrobilacustris. Next base: position 478 of record JAEMTX010000279.1, read on the forward strand.
CACACACACTCCATCTACGGCAAAGCATTCTCGACCTTGGGCCAACTACTCGATCCGCTGACACAAGATGCGTGTGCCTTCTATGACGACCACGTTCTTTTCGACGACTACACCGGTGTCGTTCTCGACTCGAGCGAAGGTCGTCGTATCGCCGAAGGGCTGGGCATGAAGAAGGCAGCCATCCTTCGTAACCACGGTCTTCTCACGGTAGGACATTCCGTTGACGAGGCCGCGTGGTGGTACATCACAATGGAACGCAGTTGCCAAGCTCAACTCCTCGCCATGGCCGCCGGCACACCGATCTTGATCGATGACGAATGTGCAGCGATGACCCATGACCAGGTCGGACTGCCGTTCGCCGGTTGGTTCTCGTTCCAGCCGCTCCATTCGACGATCGTGCGCGAGCAGCCAGACCTTTTCGACTAGGTTGAGTTACACAATTTACGCTGATCACCGCATGCGGGAGAGATCACTCGAGTTGCTGAGGGCCTTTGGGTCGGAGCAATTCGAGAGGCGCCGAAGGAGCAACCCCCCGGGAAACTCTCAGGCTCATGTACCGCAAGCGCAGGCAACTCTGGAGAGCAGTCATCGCTCACGCGAGTGACTCACCGACGGGGCAAGTGGAAACCAACAAGAGTTCGCTCTCGTCGGCTGAAGCGAAACTCTCAGGTACCACAACAGAGCGGGGTCCCGACTAGTGCGCATATGCGCCACAACCTTCGAGGCCGCCATGACCGATCCACGTCCGTCCCTAGAACAGCTGATTGCATCCGACCAATTCGTTGGCCGACACATAGGTCCGTCCGACGCCGACATTGCCACGATGCTCGCCGTTGTTGGACAGCCAACGCTCGACGCTCTGATTGATGCGGTAGTACCACCATCAATCCGATCAACCTCTCCCCTCGCTGTTCCTGAAGCAATCGATGAAGCAACAATGCTTTCGCGATTGCAGGCAATTGCAGAATTGAACGTTGTTCGCACATCGCTCATCGGCTGCGGTTGGTATGGCTGCGTCACCCCCCCGGTCCTGCGCCGCAATGTGCTCGAGAATCCGGCTTGGTATACCGCCTATACGCCGTACCAACCGGAGATCTCGCAGGGTCGTCTCGAAGCGCTTCTCATGTACCAGACCATGGTGTGCGATCTCACGGGTATGGATATCGCCAATGCCTCGATGCTCGACGAATCCACTGCTGCAGCCGAGGCCATGACGCTGCTCTACCGCTCGAACGGCAAAAGAGGCGAACGATTCCTTATCGATCGCGACACTCATCCGCAAACGGTGTCCGTCATCCAGACCCGGGCCGAACCGCTTGGGTTTATCGTCGAACTCGTCGATCCCGACGCTCCAATCGCCGACGATGTTTTTGGTGTCCTTCTTTCGCATCCAGGTTCTTCGGGCGCTATTCGGAATCTCGCCCCTGCTATTGACGCTGCGCACATAGCTGGTGCACTCGTCGCCGTCACCACCGACCTGCTTGCGTGTTGCCTGATCACTCCCCCAGGTGAACTTGGCGCTGATGTTGTTGTCGGTTCTTCGCAACGATTCGGCATTCCCCTCGGCTTCGGCGGTCCGAGCGCAGGATTCCTCGCCATACGGGACGAACATCGACGCGTTCTTCCCGGTCGTTTGGTGGGCGTCTCCATCGATGCCGCTGGTCGGCCCGCCTACCGAC
>JAEMTX010000280.1:0-286 GCA_016462055.1 Acidimicrobiia bacterium
CGAGGGTCGCGGTCGAGTTGTAGCGGCGACCGACTCAGGAGACACCGAAGTCGGCACGGTGTGTTTGCGGAGCCGAGCGGTGATGCGCGGGTATTGGCAAGAACCAGAACTCACTGCCGACGCCACTGACGAAAACGGTTGGTTGCTTACCGGCGATCTTGGATTCCTCGATGCCCGCGGCGATCTCCACCTCGCCGGGCGCAGCACTGAGATGTACATTCGCGGCGGTTACAACGTGTATCCGATCGAGGTCGAGAATCACCTCGGTCAGCACGATCGCGTCGAC
>JAEMTX010000280.1:296-2150 GCA_016462055.1 Acidimicrobiia bacterium
GGCGACACGGCGGTCGACTGGGCACTGTCTTTGGCCGAAGTTGCCGATCGCGTCGACCGCGTTGCGGTTACTGGAACACCAGCGCCGGTGCTGGGTGAAATTGGTGTCGCATTTGTGGTTCCGGCTGACGCCGCCAACCCGCCAACTCTCGAAGAACTGCGGGCCTGGTGTAACGAACGACTTGCTTCCTACAAAGCACCCGATGCGTTGGTGTTACTCAATGAACTGCCTCTGACGGCAATGTCGAAGATCGACAAGCGATCTTTGGCGCCCGCAGCGGCCGAGGCGCAAAAGAAGTGGCAACGATGATGTATTTCCAAACTCAGAAGGAGAAATAAGCAATGGGTATTTGTGACGGACGTGTTGTCATCATCACTGGTGCAGGCCGAGGCCTTGGTCGTGAGCACGCACTGGCATTCGCCGCTGAAGGCGCCAAGGTTGTGGTGAACGATGTGGGTGCGTCGCTTCAGGGTGATGGCAATGATATGAGCCCCGCCCAGGAAGTCGTTGAACTCATTCGCGAGCGCGGCGGTGAAGCCATCACCAATGGCGACGACATCGCCGACTGGGATGGCGCTGGCCGTCTCGTGCAGAGCGCCATCGGTACATTCGGTGGCTTGGACACTGTCGTTACCAATGCCGGCATCGTGCGCGATCGCATGTTCGTCAACATGAGCGTCGATGAATGGGACGCAGTTATTCGTGTGCATCTTCGCGGCACCTTCTGTCCGGTGAAGCATGCCGTCGAGTACTGGCGGGCCGAGTCCAAAGCTGGCCGTCAACGCGATGGTCGCGTTGTCACCACGTCTTCGGGTGCAGGTCTTCACGGTTCCATCGCTCAGGCCAACTACTCGGCAGCCAAGGCGGGCATCGCCACGTTCACCATCAACATCGCCGCCGAACTCGGCCGTATTGGTGTGAACGCCAACTCGATCGCTCCGTCAGCCCGCAGCCGTATGACCGAAGAAGCCTTTGCCGAGATGATGGCCAAGCCGGAGACCGGCTTCGACGCAATGGACCCAGCCAACATCAGCCCCCTCGTGGTGTGGCTTGGCAGCGGCGATTGCAACGTTTCGGGTCGCGTCTTTGAGTGCGCCGGTGGCCTCATCAGCCTTTCCGATGGTTGGCAGGTCGGCGCCGAGTTCGACAAGGGCGCTAAGTGGGATCCGGCGGAGATCGGTTCCGTCGTCGATGACCTCGTGAAGGCTGCACCCGCACCATTCCCGGTTCATGGCACGTGAGCGACACCACCGCCACTGATGGTCGGGTGATCGGGGAGCGCGCGTTACAAACACGGCGCCGCATCCTCGAAACCACCGCCGCGCTCCTGCGCGAGCAAGGTGCGCTCGACCTCAAGGTGATGGATGTTGCTCGCGAAGTGGGAGCGTCGCCGGCGACGTTCTACCAATACTTTGCCGATGTTGAAGATGCGATCTTTGCGCTGTCGGTGGAGATGATCGAAAAAGTCGCACCGATTCACGCGCAAATGGCGGCGGATTGGACCGAAGGCGCAACTGGCCTTGACCACGCTCGGCGTCTTGTTTCCGAGTACACCGATTTCTGGGATACAAACGGAGCGGTGCTGAGAATCATGCTGTTGCGTGCCGATGAGCGCGATGAGCGTTTCCGTCAGATCCGTCGCGACTACAACGCTCCATTCATGACCGCGATGGTGGCCAAGGTGCGTGCTGCTCAAGATTCAGGTCGACTCACCACTGCGCTCGATGCTGAGGCAACTGCGGGTGCCATGCTGGCCGCTCTTGATCGGCTTCCCAATTACCGCGAGGGTTTCGAAAAGCGCGGCACAAGTCGTGAAGCCATGATCGAAACTGTTGCCCGACTTCTTTATTCCTC
>JAEMTX010000281.1 GCA_016462055.1 Acidimicrobiia bacterium
GCAATGAGTGTTCGGCAGCGATATGCCGGGTGGGCAGCAGTCTCGTTGTACTTACAGATGTCATACGCATCAGCAAATTCTTTCGGGAGTTCATGATGTGCCTCCTGTAAGAACGCGATGTCGATCTCTTGAGAGGCGAGTTCTCTGAGCCAATCATCTTGACCGCCCTGGAGATTCGCTGTTATGCACTTAATGGTCATGAAACCTGCCCTATTTGTCCTTGTATCTAAGTATCTCGTGAGGTCTAGCAGGTTGGTGGGACGGCTGCCTCTTTACGAAGTCCTACCTGCTCATTAATCTTCAGCAGGTAAGGCAATTCGCACGTTGGAACGAACCATCAGCTTTTATTTAACGATCACTCGAGGGCAGAGGTTTGGAATGAGTAGCGGTAATAGAGAGGGCGGCAAGATGATGTGCGAAGTATGTGGAGAGACTCTTTTTGGGACTGACTTCTGTCAGGGCTGTGGTGCGCCAGTATCGAACGATGATGCTGTTGCAAGCGACAGCGACGACGACACTGAGTTTGAGCTCGATGATGAAATGCAAGAGGAGATGACCGACTGGCCCTAATGAGGAGCAAACGCAGACCTTCTGTGGCACATTGGGATGCCTTGTCGTAACCGCTAAGGTGAAGACACTGTGATTAATCGAGTCTCTGTGAACGCTCGTCAGGGCTGGTTGTTCTGCGGGTTCGCCGCGGTCTGTTTTGGTTTAGCGACCCCAGCGACGAAGCTCCTCGTTGATAATGCTGGGCCCTTCATCCTTGCCGGACTGTTGTATCTCGGCGCTGCGATAGCGGTTGCGCCACTGCGCGCTCGTGAACAACGTCGTGCCACGAATCGAAAGCAAAGAACCCTCCTTTTCTTTACGGTTCTGGTAGGTGGTGGTATCGCTCCGGTCTTACTGATGATGGGGTTGGAACGAACCTCGGCATCCACAGTGTCGTTGCTCCTGAATTTCGAGTTGATAGCAACGGCATGTGTGGGAGGGCTTTTCCTTCGCGAACAGATCGGTCGTCGTGCCTGGTTCGGGATCTCGATTGTGTGCGCGGGTGGCCTCGTATTGACCGGTATCGCAGGTGCCGGTCTCGAGATCGGTGCGCTGTTTGTTATAGCGGCGTGCCTGTGTTGGGGTGTCGACAACGCTATTACCGCAAGCCTTGATGCGTATAGTCCCGTCTCGGTGACGTTCGCGAAAGGCCTCTTCGCTGGTACGGCCAACTTGGCGATTGGCCTGCTGTTCGAAAACGCCCCGAGTCTTAAAACGATCATCGTCGTATTGTTGACCGGCTCAATCGGCTACGGAGTCTCAATCACGTTGTGGATCTCTGGAGCACGCTTAGTAGGTGCAGCGCGCGGGCAAGTGATATTCGCACTCGCGCCCTTCATCGGAGCGCTCGCTGCATGGCCACTCGTGGGTGAGCAACCCACTACACGCATTGCGATCGCTTTTGTGGTTACGTTGGCTGGTGTCGTGTTGGTAACGACGGCGAAACACGGTCATGAACATATGCATGGGGGAATCGAGCACGTGCATCCGATTCATGACGACGATGTTCATCACAGCGCTGATGTGATCGAGATGTTGGATGGCGGAGGACACCGACATTTAAGTTTCAGTCATGATCACGCACATCTGCCCGACATTCATCATCGGCATACCCACTAAGTCAGTGCCTAGATCTTGAAGCGGATTTCATTCGAGAGGTACTGCTGAAGTGACAAGCGAGTCGCCATGGGCCGATCAGCGCGCACGATAAACGTCGGATCGGTGTTCGATTCGAAGGACGCGAATAGCATGAGCGTCCTCGTCGAGGCGGTAGACGATCCGGTAAGCACCTCGTCGAGCGGATCGATACCCAGCAAGTTCGCGTTGTAACGGTTTGCCGACCCGAACAGGTGCTGCGCACAACGGCCCGGTCATGAACTCAACAATCGCAGCCGCGACACCTTCTGGCAAACGAGAAAGCGATCGTGCAGCAGAGGCCGCCACCTGAAGATCCCACGTCATCGTTTGAGGTACTTGGCCCTGAGATCCTCAGCGTTAAACGATTTCCCTTTGTCAATCTCCGTCTCGGCTTTTCGGATAGCGCGCACCGCTACCGGATTCGAGAGTATCTCCACCGTCTCTTCGAGTGACTCCAGATC
>JAEMTX010000005.1:0-16453 GCA_016462055.1 Acidimicrobiia bacterium
CTCGATGGTTGTCCGACCAAAGCGATCATCGCCCCGGGTGTTGTCGATGCACGCCGATGCCTTGCCTGGTTGGTGCAAGCCGAAGGGTCCTTCCCGATCGAATTCCGCGAAGCTCTCGGTGACCGGGTATATGGCTGCGATGAATGTCAGGAAGTTTGTCCACCCGCTCGGCGCAGCCCTCAAGCGAGTCAGAACGTCGAGACCGATACAGCGTGGGTTGAGTTGTTGTGGATGTTGAGCGCAACCGACGAAGAACTGATCACAAAACTCGGGCGCTGGTATATCCCGCGTCGCGATCCTCGGTACCTTCGCCGCAACGCGTTACTTGCTCTTGGCAATAGTGCGGACCCCAACGATGCCGAGGTCCGCTCGGTCGTGCATCGTTTTGTTTCCAGCGAAGACGAAATGCTGAGCGAGCATGCGCAGTGGGCGCATGAACGGCTCGAGGGTCGGGCGCAGGTAGCGACGTGAAGCACCTGCTCGTAACGAATGACTTTCCGCCGAAAGTGGGCGGCATTCAGAATTATTTGTGGGAGCTATGGCGACGACTTCCACCAGACTCAACTGCGGTGTTGACCACACCGCATAGCGGGGCTGATGCATTTGATGCACAGCAACCGATTCGCATCGAACGAGACCGCGCAAAAGTACTGCTGCCGACACGAGCGTTCGCTCGTCGAATCAATGCTCTTGCCGCCGAACTCAATGCCGACCTTGTTCTGCTCGATCCAGCGGTTCCGTTGGGGATTCTTGGGAAATGGCTTGAGCGGCCCTATGGCGTGGTGGTTCATGGCGCCGAAGTAACGGTCCCTGGTCGTATTCCGCTCGCGAGTTCGGTATTGCGGCGCGTGCTTTGTAATGCTCATGTCGTTGTTGCTGCTGGTGGTTACCCCGCGGCCGAAGCGCATCGTTGTGCAGGGATCGAGTTGCCAACAATTGTTGTGCCACCGGGGGTCGCGACAGATCGCTTTGTGCCGATCGACGCGATGGCAAAGCGCAAGGCTCGCCAACGTCTCGGTTTCGATACCGACGCTCCGTTAGTCGTTGGACTGAGTCGATTAGTCCCTCGGAAAGGTTTCGACGTTCTTATCGATGCAGCAGCGGTGGTGGCCAAGCGTCGACCCACCTTGCAAATAGCAATTGCCGGCTCAGGTCGAGATCGGTCACGCCTTGAGCGAAGAGCCCGCCGAGCAGGGAGCCCGGTGCGCTTCTTGGGTCGAATCGACGACACCGAGAGCGCTGAGTTGCTTGCGTCGGCCGATGTGTTCGCCATGCTGTGTCGCGATCGTTGGGCGGGCCTGGAACAAGAAGGATTCGGCATCGTGTTCCTCGAGGCATCGGCATGCTCGGTGCCGGTCATTGCCGGTCGAAGCGGTGGTTCAGCCGAAGCAGTGGTCGACGAAACGACCGGTATCGTCATTGATCGACCGAAGAACGTGACTGAAGTGGCAGCAGCAATCGAACGACTCCTTGATGATCCTGAACTGGCACAACGATTGGGTCATGCTGGTCGAGTGCGAGCGGAACACGAGTTCACCTACGACCGCTTAGCCGCGTTCTTGCACAACGAACTTCAACAACTTGGCCCACAGAAATGACGACAGGCATGACGCCCACATCGCCAGCACCCGACACGCAAGGAATGGCCGCTCCTGCTGGTCGCGGAATCCTGAGCACCACCGTTGTCGGCACGGCACTCTTTACAATTATTGGGCTCGGCGCCGCTGTCTGGCGAGACTCGCTTACTTCGTTCTACGTGGCGATTTCGTTGCTCGAGTTCTTCGTGGGGGTGGCCGTGTTCGCGTTGGCATTCCTCCGAGCAGTTGATCGGAGTCGAACCGAATCAATCGGAATCGGCGGGCTCTTCTTTGCTTCAGGGTCGGCACCAAAACGCGTCCAGGTCATTCTCATGATTTCGCTATCGGTGCAGGTGGTGGTTTCGGTTCTGGTGGCATCGCTGCACCTCTATACCGCCCTGGCCTTTGGGGTACTTGCCCCGATGTGGGCGTTGGGCTTCACCGGCCTGTGGGTGGCGGCCTACGGCCGGTTCCCTGAGCGAGCACCCGAGCCCACCTTGGCCGCTCGCCGAGACGCAGCGCGACGAGTGCACAAACAAGCCGCACCGAAAACGTCTGCAGACGACGCGGAGTAGCCGCGGGGTAGGGTGAGGTCATGTCGGAAAAGGCCAAAGAACAGATCCGGATCGATGCTTCGGTCGAGCGTTGCTTTGCAACATTGGTTGATTTCGCCTCGTATCCGGAATGGGCGGGCGACCTCAAAGAGGTCACTGTTGTAGAGACCGACGCTGACAACCGATCCGTTGTTGTTGAATATCGCGCTGCTGCGATGGGTCGCAGCACCACCTACCAGCTTCGTTACGACTATTCGGCCGCTCCTCACCGACTTGGCTGGGAACTGGTTGAAGGCGATCTTCCCCGGGAACTCGATGGTGCGTATGTACTCACGGCCGCCGATGGCGAAGCAGCCACCGATGTTGTCTACGAATTAGCAATCGACTTGGTCTACCCGATCCCAGGCTTCGTAAAGCGTCGCGCCGAGGGCCGCATCATCAAAACGGCATTGAGCGAACTGAAGGCACGGGTCGAAGGTTCGCCCCGCCCAAGCGACGACGACTGAGCACCTCGGTCCATGGCGCCTGATGAAGACGCGATGCGGGCCGCAGCTCGTGAACTCATAGCTGCGGGACGCTCATTCCTCGATGCTGCAGAAGCGCTTCTTGATGATCCTGCTACCACCGAACGAGTTGTGGCGATGATGTCAGTTGTCTCAAAGCAAGTGCAGCGAGTCGTGAGCGATGCAGCCAATGACCTCCCAAAACGGGCGCCGAAGACGCGCAAAAATACCTGAGCAGGCATTCGGCTCGAGGCCTACGCTCGTTGTTGTAGTGCTGACAATTGAGGAGGCTCCATGACCGTGATCACCGAAGCATCGATCAAGGAATTGGCAGGGTTCAAGAGCTCGGATGCACCAGTTCTGAGTTGTTATCTCGATGTCGATGGCCGCAAACATGTTCGACCGAAGGAGTACCTTCTCGAACTTGAGTCACTAAAGAAAAAACTGTTGGTCACACACAAAGATCAAGACTTCAGCGCCGACTTTGCGCTCATGTCAGAGCATGTTCGAACGCAACTTGATCGGCACGGAGTCCGTGGAATCGCGATGTTTTCCTGCGCGGCAAAAAACTATTGGAAGGTAATTGCGCTTCCTGTTCCTGTAGCGAATCGCCTGTCGGCGAATCAATCCCCGGTCGTTGGGCCGCTTGAAGCAATCGTTCATGAACTCGAACCACTTGGCGTTCTTCTTGTTGATCGCCAACGTGCCCGCATGTTTATTTTTCAGTTTGGCGAGGTCGTCGAACGAACCGAACTTTTCGAGCCACTTCCGCGAGAATACGACCGTCGCGATGACGCCAGTCGAGGTTCTCGCGAACGCGAACAACATCACATTGACGAGTTGGCCCAGCAACATTTTCGACATTCAGCCGAGGTCGTCTTTCGCCTCTTTCAGGAAAAAGGTTTTGGGCACTTGAGTATTGGTGCCACTGACGATGTGCATGCTGCCCTCGAGCACCACTTGCATCCGTATCTTCGCGAACGTTTGGCCCCACGCATTCATGTTCCTGTCGCTGCCAGCGAGACCGATATCGCGAAGGCTGTGTTCGAGATCGAGCACCTGGTGGAGATCGAGCGCGAGCAGTCAATGGTCTTGAAATTGCGCGATACACTGGGCGCCGGTTCAAAGGCCGTGGCCGGACTCGGGGCAGTTCTTGATCGGCTCAACGAGCGGAGGGTGGCAACGCTTCTCATATCAAACGGATTTGAGCAGTCGGGATGGAGCTGTGCGTGTGGAGCATTGGCGGTGAAAGGCCCGAAGTGCCCCGTCGATGGCCAAGAAATGAGTCGGGTCGACGACGTTGTGAGCGATGCGGTTGATGTGGCCCTGCTTGAAGGGGCTCAGATTGTGACCTGTGAAGGCAACGCCGACCTCGATGTCCATGGACGCATCGGGGCGCTTCTTCGCTATTGAACGGGGAAGATTCTCCGAAGGTTGCTTTCTGAGGCACCGGATGGGCTAATCATTCACCTGTGAGTGAACGGCTGGTTGGAATCGACGTCGGTGGCACGAAGATGCTTGCAGTGGCGATTGATCGCTCGCGCCCCTCAGAGGTCCTTGCGATCCAGTCACGGCCAACTCCTTCAACAGCGAAGGCAGTGGTCGAGGCCGTAAGTGATCTCGCACGCGAGATGGAACTCGAGGGCCATCTCGGAGTCGGACTTGCCGGTCTTGTTGCCGATGGCGAGGTGCTCCGGTCGGCTCCAAATCTGCAATGCATGATCGACGTTCCGGTGCGAACGTTGCTCGTTGAAGACCTTGGTTGCTCGGTGGTTATCGACAACGACGCGACATGTGCACTTTTGGCCGAAATGACTGTCGGCGTTGCGCGTGGCGTCGATGACGTTGTTCTCGTGACGCTCGGAACTGGAATTGGTGGGGGAGTAGCGATCGATGGATCAGTACGGCGAGGTGCACACGGATTCGCCGGTGAACCGGGTCACATGTGCCTCGACCCAAATGGTCCACGTTGCGTGTGTGGGCGAAATGGTTGTTGGGAACGCTATGCATCTGGCGCCGGCGTGGTGTGGCTGGCACAACAGCGCGGAGTGAACATCGATCACAACGGTCAGGCGATCACCGCCGAGGCGCTTGCCACTATGGCCCGTGCCGGCGATGCCGATTCACTTGCCATCTGGGGCGAATTCGCCGATTGGCTTGCTCTCGGTCTGGCCAATCTGGCCGATGTCCTCGACCCCGAACTCTTTGTGGTCGGCGGCGGACTCGTTGATGTCAGCGATCTCTACATCGACCGCACCCGTGAACGGTTTGTCGAGAGTGTCCTAGGCGGGCGGGCACGAACGCGAACTCGTATAGAGCCGGCGCTCTCAGGGTCTTCGGCGGGTGCGATCGGCGCCGCGCTACTCAACTAACCTCGCCTGTATGGAGTTCCGCCGAATCAATGCGCTACCGCCGTATGTCTTCACCATCATCGACTCTCTGAAGGTTGAAGCGCGTCGGGCAGGCCACGATGTTATTGATCTTGGTTTCGGCAACCCAGACCTCCCGTCGCCCGACATTGCTGTTGAGAAGTTGTCCGAAGCGGCGCACAACTCGCGCAATCATCGGTATTCCTCGAGCCGAGGTATTCCGAAACTCCGTGAAGCAATCGCGGGCTATTACCAGTATCGGTTTGGGGTAACGCTCGATCCCGAAACTGAAGTAATCAGCACCATCGGCGCCAAAGAGGGTTTCTCGCATCTGATGTGGACGCTGCTCCAGCCGGGCGACGCTGCACTCGTACCTTCGCCTTCGTATCCGATTCACATCTACGGTCCACTTTTCGCCGGCGCCGACATTCGTGAAGTACCGCTCGGTACCGGCCAAGACTTCTTCGACAATCTGCGCGAACAATGGGCGTACTCGTGGCCCAAGCCGCGGGTCATTGTGATGTCATTCCCGCATAATCCAACAACAACGTGTGTCGATCTTGATTTCATGCAAAAAGTTGTTGACTTCGCTCGTGAACACGACGTCGTAGTTGTCCACGACAACGCCTACGCCGACATCGGTTTCGATGGCTATCGTCCTCCCTCGATTCTCCAGGCTGAGGGAGCCAAAGAAGTCGCGGTCGAGTTGTACTCAATGACAAAGTCATTTTCCATGGCCGGTTGGCGCGTGGCATTCATGCTGGGTCGCGCCGATGTTGTTGCCGCTCTCGCGAAGTTCAAGAGCTACCTCGACTACGGCACGTTTCAGCCCATTCAGATCGCCGCAACGGTCACACTCAACGAAGCTGCTGATTTCCCCACCGAAGTCAATGCGGTCTACCAAAAGCGTCGTGACCAGTTGTGCGACGGGCTGAAGCGCATTGGTTGGGATATCGAACCGCCGAAGGGCACGATGTTTGTATGGGCTCCGATTCCTGAGCAGTACAGCGACATGAAATCCATCGAATTCGCGTCCTTCTTAGTCAAAGAAGCGAATGTCGCCGTGTCGCCGGGCGTCGGGTTCGGTCGCGGCGGCGAAGGCTTTGTGCGGTTTGCGCTCATCGAGAACGAGCAGCGCACGCAACAAGCTGTCCGCAATCTCCGTGGGGCGCTCACTCGCCTCGAGAGTTAACTCACCGAGCGTTTACTCCCTCAGGGGTTGCAGTTCTTGCTGATGTCGCCATTGCGAAACACGGCGTTCATCCTCGATTCGTAGGTTGTCCTTATGTCTCAGACCTACATCCTTCGAGTGTGGATGCCCGATCGGCCCGGTGCGCTTGGTGCACTCGCAAGTCGCATTGGTGCGGTGGGCGGCGACGTTACGGGGATCGACATTCTTGAGCGCGGCGCTGGACGAGCGATCGACGAACTCGTCATCGAATTAGCCGATAGTGCACTCGTTGAGTCACTTATTGCCGAGATTCATCAGGTTGACGGTGTCGATATCGAAAGCATTCGTCCCGCGGCCGAAGCGCTTCACGATCCTCGGGTCGATGCGCTTGAAACTGCGGCACTTTTAGTTGGCGCGTCAACTCCGTCGACCGCGCTCGACGAATTATGTATCCACGGCGTTCGAACCGTTGGCGCCCATTGGGGAGTTATTCTCGAACTCTCAAGCGGTTCCATAACTTCGGAAGTCGGTGAGTGTCCGCCGGCTGCGTGGATCGCAGCATTTGTCGCCGGAAGTCAGTCCTCGGCTCGCGTCTCCGATGGAGATACGGGTCCCTCTGACATGGTGTGGGCTCCGTTGCCTGCGGCGGGACGCGTGCTCGTGATGGGTCGGAACGGAGAATCGTTCCGGGCTCGTGAACGGAGGCAGGCGGCCGCACTGGCTCGGATCGTCGACACGAGGTTTCGAGAATTGGTGAACTTGTCACGTCAGCGCCACCCTTCAGTGACTGATTGACCTCTTAGCTCTCGGGCGTGAGTTTCGCCCAGCCTCGCGACCGTTCGACTCCTCGCAACCATTGTCGGTGCGCCGTATCGACGTGTGAACGGTCAGCACACGGTTCAATGGCGACATCAATTGACCAGTTCTCGCTGATGTCCGCAATCGAGTCCCAAACTCCTTCCGCAAGTCCGGCGAGATACGCGGCACCGAGGGCAGTGATGTCCTGCACTACGGGACGATGTATGGGTACGCCCAAATGGTCGGCTTGCAGTTGAAGGACGAAATCGCTGGCCGCTCCGCCATCGGCTCGGAGTGCCGTGAGATTAAGGCCTCCTGCTGTTGCCATGGCTTCGACAACGTCTCGGGTCTGTAGTGCAACCGATTCGAGCATTGCGCGCGCGAGATGCGCAGCGGTTGTGCCCCGAGTAATTCCGAGGATGGTTCCCCGAGCGTAGGGATCCCACCAGGGGCTTCCGAGGCCGGTGAACGCGGGGACAATGACAACCCCGTTACTGCTTTCGACTGACGATGCCAGCGCCGTGACATCACCTGAGTTTTCGATGACCTGCAAACCGTCGCGCAGCCATTGGACACCCGAACCGGTAACAAAGATCGCGCCTTCATAGGCATAGGTAAGTTGCGGCGTGCCCGTTGCGTCGGGCAGCGACCACGCAACGGTGGTGAGGAGTCCGTCGACTGGCTTAGGGCATGTCGTTCCCATGTTCATGAGAACAAAACTTCCGGTGCCGTAGGTGTTCTTGGCCATTCCTGGTTCGAAACAGGCTTGTCCAAATAAGGCGGCCTGCTGGTCACCGGCGATACCGCTTATGGGAATTCCCGCGCCGAGAGGACATGAATCGGAAGTGAGTGCAACTTGGCCGCTGGAGGGAACGACTTCGGGGAGAACATGCATCGGTACGCCAAAAAGGTCGCACAGTTCTTCAGACCACTGACCGCTTCGAATATCGAACAGCATGGTTCTGCTGGCGTTGGTGGCATCAGTGATGTGAGTCGAACCATTGGTGAGTTTCCACACCAACCATGAATCGATGGTTCCGAGTGCGACGGAATGATCAGGAGTGACGGCACCTTCAGTAAAAATCCATTGGGCCTTTGTGGCGGAAAAATATGGATCGAGTACGAGGCCAGTGGTCGATCGCACGAGTGGCAGCACTCCGTCGGATTCCAGTTGTGCGCAAAAATCCGATGTGCGACGGTCCTGCCACACGATGGAGCGGTGAAGGGGGCGACCGGTTGCGCGATCCCACACCACGACAGTTTCTCGCTGGTTCGTAATGCCAATGGCCGCGATGGTTTGATCGAGGGCCTGAAGCGCGCGGCCGAGATCACTGAGCACGGCGCGAATGGCCGACCATATTTCTTCAGCGTCGTGTTCTACCCAACCGGGTTGGGGGAAGTACTGGTTGAATTCTTGATACGCCGAGGTGAGCGGCACTCCGCTGGGGTCGAAGGCAATGGCCCTGACTCCTGTGGTCCCGGCATCGATGGCGACGACAACGCTCATGAGGGTGTCAGTTCAGGGCAGACTGCGGTCATGAGCATTGATTTCAGTCTGTCACCCGAACTCGAAGCGATCCGAGAGAAGGTCCGAACCTTTATCTCCGAGATTGTTACCCCGACCGAACAGCGCCTTGAAGCCTCAGGAATCGCAGAGACGGATCGGCGCGCATATGTCGCTGAACTAATTGAGCTACGGCGCCAAGCGCAGGAACTGGGGCTCTGGCTCCCACACATGCCGGTTGAATGGGGCGGCATGGGCCTGGGTCATGTCCAGCTTGCAATGGTGCAGGCGGAGGCGGCTCGCACGCGGCTCGGCCCGTGGGTACTCAATTGTCAGGCGCCCGATGAAGGCAACATGCATACGTTGTTGCATTGGGGAACCGATGAGCAGAAAGAAAAGTATCTGCGTCCGCTTTGTGAAGGACGTGTGTGGTCCTGCTTCGCGATGACAGAACCTGAAGTTGCCGGTTCCGATCCCACTCTCATTCGTACACACGCTGAACAAGACGGAGAGGAATGGGTGATCAATGGTCATAAGTGGTTTATCTCGAACGCCCATCGCGCGAGCTTCGCGATTCTCGTTGCGCGAACTGAAGACGACCCTGATCTTCCGCAGGCTGCCAATACGGCGTTCATCGTTGATATTCCGTCTGAAGGTTGGACCGAAGTGCGTCAGATCGAAACGATGCACGGCGCGACTGGCCATTCAGAGATTCTGATCGAGGATCTTCGCGTTGCTGATTCGCAGATGTTGGGAGGACGGGGACAAGGCCATCGTCTCGGTCAGTATCGTCTTGGCCCGGCGCGCCTTGCCCATTGCATGCGCTGGATCGCTCAAGCTGAGGTCGCTCTCGACATGATGGTGGCGCGTTCCCTCGACCGCTACTCCCACGGTTCGATTCTTGCGGAGAAGCAGGGTATCCAGTGGCTGATCGCTGATTCAGCGATGGAGTTGTATCAGTGCAAACTCATGGTGCTGCACGCTGCATACAAGATCGATCGCGGCGATGACTTCACCGCCGAGGTATCGATGGCGAAACATTTCGTTGCGAATTCACTCAATCGGATAATCGATCGAGCAATCCAAGTACATGGAGCGCTTGGCTACTCGACTGATACGCCTCTCGCACACATGTATCAGCAAGCTCGCTGGGCGCGATTTGCTGATGGTGCCGATGAAATCCACCAGATGCGAATTGCGCAGCGGACAATTGCCGCCTGGCGTGATCATGGAAGTACCCGCACAGCGACTGGCGATCTTCCGATCTAATCCGAACCTCCGACTTAGGGGGCGGACGCGACAGTTGTCGTTGTCTGTTCCTGATTCAGCGGTTGCGGTTGATCTTCCGTGGGGATGCCGCACGACAGCGCAATTGCGGAAACGCACGCGAGGATTGCGGTTGTGGCGAAAAGTCGGCGGATTCTTTTGGTCATAGCTCGGCATCCTCTTTCTCTTCAGGAGGAGGCGGGTCAACGAGTGAAAGTTCGACAATGAATCGGGCACCGTGGTCACCGTCACGTCGATCCTCTACCCATACGCGCCCGCCGTGGAGGCGCACGTGTTCGTCGATCAGAGCGAGGCCGAGTCCAACGCCAGTGTCGTTGGAACGATTGCCGCCCTCACTCCCACGAGAGAAACGATCGAACACAATGTCACGTTCATCTTCCGGTACGCCGTTTCCGTGATCTTCAACACTGATGTGAATTCGGTCTTCGGTGCGCTCGACGGTGACTGATGTAGCGCCACCGGCATAACGAGCTGCATTGTCAAGGAGATTGGCGATCACGCGGCCGAATCTTCGTTTATCAACGCGAACGATGAGATTTTCAGTGTCAATATCGTGGATGACGGGGACACCGCCACCGCCGAGAATGCTCACTGATTGATAGACAAGTTCGACAACGAGAACTTCCTCGAGGTGGAGGGTGATCGCCCCGACATCGAAGCGAGAAATCTCAAGAAGGTCTTCGACGAGCTGTTGCAGGCGATCGATGTCAGCGGACAGCAATTCAAGTGCGGTACGAGCGCGCTCAGGAAGGTCATCTCTGGTGTTTTCGAGTACTTCGATTGATGCTGCAAGCGTCATAAGTGGTGACCGCAACTCGTGGCTAACTTCCGATGCGAATCGCGCATCTCGTTCGATTCGATCTTCAAGCGCTTGGGCCATTTCGTTGAATGGTCGTGAGATCAGGTCGAGGTCGGGGTCGACTCCTTCTGGAAGCCGAGTGTCGAGACGACCTCCGGCGATTGCTCCCGCTGCCGTTCCCACGTCGAGAAGTGGAGCAAAGACCCGACGGCTGGCCCAGTAGCCAATAAGGGCTCCGGCAACAGTCGTGAGCACCGACGCGATGAGCAATGTCATGGCGAGGCCGTTGAGCGTGTGTTGAAGATCGGCGAGCGGGACACTTTCGAAATATTGGGCGTCGAGATCAGGAACGGGCACGCCGACAATGAGTTGAGTGGAGCCGTTGACCGGCGTTCGCATACGGGCTGCTTGACCGCCAGCGACCATCACGGTCAGCGACTCGGGAATGGACTGCTGGTCGAACGCAGAACTGTTCGTTGCGTACCAGCGGCTGTCACTTGAAAGCACGGCATTGGCAGCATTGGGGTGGGAGAGCGCATTGAGCGAGCGATTTACTGCGGTTGGCGTCGTTGCGTAGGGGAGTTCCACCGCCAGACGGTCCGCATTCGCGAATGCCCGAGTGACGGCAGAGTTTTGTCGCTGGTCAATCAGGTTTTGTCGGGTGAGACCGAACGTAATGAAGGCCAATGACGCCGACAGGACGGCGGCGCCGAGAGCAAAAGTGACAGTGAGCCTGGTCCTGAGCCCGAATCGACGGCGCACCGGAGCGATGATTCGAGCCCGACGGCGGCGCCGAGTTCGGGTTGTAATCGGTTTGGTCACTGCTGCAGTTTGTAGCCGAGGCCGCGGATCGTCATGACGTGACGCGGGTTTGCCGGATCGACTTCGACCTTCATGCGAAGGCGGCGAACATGGACATCGACCAGGCGTCCATCGCCGAAGTAGCCGTATCCCCAAATTCTTTCGAGGAGAACCTCGCGACTAAACACGCGACCGGGGGCCGATGCGAGCTCGACGAGTAAACGGAATTCGGTTTTTGTCAGGTGGACTTCTGCGTTATCGCGAAGCACGATTCCTTCATCAGGGATGATTTCAAGGTCACCGAATCGGAGGTGTGTCGGTGCGAGGTCGATTGTGCGCGCCCGTCTAAGGAGAGCACGAATACGGGCAGAGAGTTCCTTGGGGGCGAACGGCTTCGTGAGGTAATCGTCAGCACCAGCTTCGAGTCCTGCAACAACGTCGTGAGTATCGGCGCGTGCCGTCACCATGACGATGGGTACGTCGCTGACGCGTCGAATCGAGCGACAGACGTCGAAGCCATCGATGCCGGGCAACATGATGTCGATAAGTACGACATCGCTGGGTTGGCGCGTAAACGACTGAAGCGCGTCTTCTCCCGTATCGGCCTCTTCGACCTCCCATCCTTCGTCCTCAAGAGCGAGGCGAACGGCGGTGCGGATTCGTTCGTCGTCTTCGACGGTAAGGATGCGGGTTCCCATAGGTCTTCTATTGTCACCGAAAGCGGACCGCCGCGTCAGATTTCGGGCTTGTGCTGGTTTTCGGTGCTTACGCGTTGGCAGCGTCGGCGTCGATCAAGAGCGTTCTCAGCCCGTCGAAGAGCGCTGGTGGGGCGGCAAGACAGAAGTCGAATTCGGGCGCACCGCCGGAGAGATTTCCGACCATTGCTCCAGCTTCGGTGGCAACAAGTGCTCCTGCAGCATGATCCCAAGGTTGCAGGCCGCGCTCGTAATAGGCGTCTACCCGCCCGCATGCGACCGAACATAGGTCGACTGAGGCTGCGCCCATCCGACGGATATCGCGCACATTGGCGATGAGGCGACCAAGGACGGCAGCCTGTCGACGCCTCCGGTCTGGTTCATAGGAGAATCCGGTTGCGATCAGTGCTCGGGAAAGTTCGGTTTCGCCTGAAGCCTGGATCGGTTGGCCGTTGCGAAAGGAACCACCGCCGCGGAGTGCGGTGAACACATCTCTGTGGAGAGGATCGTGAACAACGCCGGCGGCAACAGCTCCATCGATTTCAGCTGCAATCGAGACCGCGAAGCCGGCGTGGCCATAGAGGTAGTTGGTTGTGCCGTCGATCGGATCGACGATCCACCGCACGCCGCTGGATCCAGGTCGGTCAGTTCCTTCTTCGCCGAGAATGGCATCGTCGGGACGAGCTTTCGTGAGGAGTCCGAGGATCAACGCCTCTGAAGCGCGATCCATTTCGGTCACCATGTCGGTGCCAGTGGTCTTGGTGTCGACAGTCGTGCGAGCGCGTGAGAGTCCTTCGACGATGAGCGCAGCAGCTTCGCCAGCTATCGACGTTGCGAGTTCAAGAAGCGTTGCTGGTTCGGGTGGTGTCATCGAACACGGGGAACATTGCGGCTCGCTGCGGTGGATTTTGTCGCTGCGATGGCTGCTTCTTCGCGTGCCCGAATGGTGTTCCATTCGCCCATGGCTCGAAGCGTAAGGATCACAACGACTGCAGTTCCGAGGGCAGCAACGATCGCACCGAAAAGAGCGCCGAGTCCTGCCCACACCGATGAGTCGCCGGTGACCTGAAGATCAACGAATGCATAGCCAATGAACCCACCTGCTGTGCCTCCGATGAGGATCGCGATGAACGCGAGCAATCGGGCACCGACCGATGGGAGTGCTGAACGGGTAGGTGAGATGGGGGTCGTGGAGGACATCTGCTTCATCGTACGGTCCGCCGGACCCGCCCCGCGCACTCGGCAAGGGCTGATGGCTTCTACAGTTGTAGGTGTGAAGCCCCTCGTGATCCTGCCCACCTTCAACGAGGCAGAGAACATTGTTGAGGTTCTTGAGCGTATTGCGCTGGCGTTGCCGGAAGTAGAGGTTCTCGTGGTCGACGATGGCAGCCCCGATGGGACAGCGGACCTGGCCGAAGCATGGGGAGCAGAACACGGTGGTCGGGTGTCGCTGCTGCGCCGTGGGGCTAAGGCGGGTTTGGGCTCGGCGTATCGGGCCGGTTTCGCATACGGCCTAGCGAATGGCTTCGACGCGTTGATCGAAATGGACTCGGATCTTCAGCACGATCCCGCAGCGCTTCCTTCGTTGGTGAATGCTGTCGAATCCGGCGCCGATCTTGCCATCGGCTCGCGCTACGTGCCTGGCGGTCATATTCCTGATTGGCCGAAGCATCGTGAATGGTTATCACGCGGCGGCAATCGCTACGCCGCAGTTGTGCTCAGGCTTCAGGTTCGCGACGCCACGGCCGGCTTCCGCTGTTATGCCGCCCCAATGCTTTCGCGTATTCCTCTCGACCTCGTGATAGCCGACGGCTACGGGTTTCAAATCGAAATGGCGTACAACGTTGCGCGTCGAGATGGCCGCATCGTTGAAGTCCCGATCACGTTCAGCGACCGCGAGCGCGGAACATCGAAAATGTCTTCACGGATTGTCTTTGAGGCGTTGATTCTCGTTACGTGGTGGGCGGTCCGTGATCGCATTCTTCGTCGTCCGCTGCCGGCTGACGCTTCGTAACTATGAGGGACTGGCTTGTCGGCGGCGCAGTGATCGAAGGCCCGTCGGGGCTTTTGTTGGTGCGGAATCGTCGTCGTGACGGCAGCTTTGATTGGAGCCCGCCCGGGGGAGTGATTGATGCCGGTGAAACCGTCCTCGAGGGAATCGGTCGAGAAGTTGTTGAAGAAACCGGTCTCGTTGTGACCAAGTGGGCGGGGAAGCTCTACGAAATCGAAGCGTCGGCTCCCGATATGGGCTGGAAACTTCGTGTTGAAGCGTGGCTGGCTGAATCTTGGGAAGGCGAACTTCGGTTCGATGACCCCGACGGAATCGTCGAAACCGCGGTCTGGGCCGATGCAGATCAATGCGGAGTGCATCTCGGCGATGGCGCACCGTGGGTGGCCGAACCAGTACTTGAGTGGCTGCTGCATCGCTGGGTCGATCCTCGTTCGTTCGCCTATCACATCGAAGGATCAGATCGTTCTTCACTATCGGTCACGCGCGTGTGAGCGAAGCACCGCGACTCGCGAGCATCATCCATGTCGACATGGATGCATTCTTTGTTTCCGTCGAATTACTTGATCAGCCTGAGTTGCGAGGAAAGCCCGTTGTCGTTGGAGGCGACGGAGAGCGAGGCGTCGTCGCCGCCGCTTCCTATGAGGCTCGCTCGTTTGGCATCTATTCCGCGATGTCGTCGGTGCAGGCTCGCAGGCTCTGTCCGCACGCAATCTTTCTTCGCGGTCGATACGAGCGTTATTCCGAAGTAAGCGCAAACGTGATGGCCATCTTTCGCGATGTCACTCCACTCGTTGAACCGCTCTCGTTAGATGAAGCTTTCCTTGATGTCTCGGGAGCATTGCGATTACTCGGCGAAGCCCCAGTGATCGCAGGCGCTCTTCGTCAGCGTGTGTTCGACGAACAAGGGCTCACGTGCTCGGTGGGGGTTGCGAGTACCAAGTTCGTCGCCAAACTCGCGACCGGAGCAGCGAAACCGAAGGCATCAGAGAAGGGTCCGCAGTTCGGAAGCGGCGTTTTCGTTGTTCAACCAGACGAGACGTTGGGATTCCTACGGCCGCTTCCGGTTGAGTCGCTTTGGGGTGTCGGGCCGGCAACGCTCGCAAAGTTGCACCGAATCGGTGTCTTAACGATTGCTGATCTTGCCGACCTTCCTGAAGAGAACGTCGTGGCTGTTCTTGGCCGTTCGCAAGGGCGACATCTCCATTCCTTGTCGAACGGTCACGATGAACGATCGGTAGAACCCGATCGGGCGATGAAATCAATTGGTCACGAAGAGACGTTCGCTCATGATCATCACCTTCGTTCAACCTTGGATCGTGAATTAGTGCAGTTCGCCGATGCAGTTGCGTCTCGACTTCGGGCGCAGGGTTTGGTGGCGCGCACGATTCAGTTGAAGGTTCGGTTTGGTGATTTCACGACGATCACACGGTCAACAACATTGGCCGTGTCTGTTGATGATTCTCATTCGCTGCTCGAATCGGGTCGTCAGTTACTTGAACTTGTCGACCCCGCTCAAGGTGTACGTCTCCTTGGGCTCTCGGTGAGTGGTCTCAGTTCTGATTCATCGAAACAACTCACATTTGACGAGGCAACGTCTGGGCCTGGTTGGCAAGAGGCGGATCGAATGATCGATGAGATTCGTGCCCGATTTGGTGACGATGCTATTGGCCCAGCTATCTCTGCGGGTCCCGATGGCCTGCGGCTCAAGCGAAGGGGAAACCAGCAATGGGGCCCTGACGCGGAAATGACATAGGTCACGGGCGGCCTTGATCATGCCCGCCGTTGTGAAACGGGGTCTTCCGTGGGAGACTGATAATTCTTAGTAGCCACAAGGAGCAGGTCCAGTGCCGCTTTCCGAGGACGAACAACGCATCCTCAGCGAGATTGAGCAACAGCTCTATCAGACCGATCCTGGTCTCGCTCGAGATATCGCTGACACGACGGTCTATACCGCGGCCTCTCGCGGAATGAAGTGGTCGGCCTTTGCTTTCTTTGTCGGCTTAGTTGTTCTTGTTCTCACATTGGGCATTGGTGAAATCCCCGTGGTCTCCTTTGGTGGATTCCTCATCATGTTGGTTTCGGCGTTGGCGTTCGAGCGCAATGGCCGTCGTCTCGGCAAAGCCGGTATGCAGCAGATGACGCAATCGGTCAAGGCGGCAGGCTTCCGTGACGCACTTGGTAACACCCGTTCCCGTCTGAAAGATCGCCTTCAGCGCGAGGACGAGGACTGATCCTGTCTGGTCCGGTAGCACTCGCTGTCGATATAGGCGGAACCAAGATTGACGTAGGCATTGTCGATCGCGACGGCGTAATTCTTGCCCGTAAGCGTGCAGTTACGCCGGCACACGGAACCGGCGATGACATGTTCGGTGTCATTGTTGAAC
>JAEMTX010000005.1:16463-28600 GCA_016462055.1 Acidimicrobiia bacterium
TTCGATGGCTCCGATGGTGTGTGGTGTCGGCACCGGTGGGCCGATGACTCGTGGGGGTGTTGAAGTTTCCCCCGTGAATGTTCCTGCGTGGCGCGCGTTTCCGCTCCTCGCTCGACTTTCCGCTTCTACGGCGCTCCCGACGTTCGTTGACAACGACGCGAAGGCACTTGCGTTAGCCGAGGGCTGGTTGGGGGCGGCGCAAGGTGTCGATAATTATCTCGCGATGGTTGTCTCGACTGGCGTGGGCGGGGGAATTGTTCTCGACGGTCGACTGCTTGATGGCGCCGACGGTAACGCTGGCCACATCGGCCACATATGTGTTGAACCGGAAGGCCGGGCGTGTGCGTGTGGGTCACGCGGTTGTCTTGAGGCAGAAGCCTCAGGAACCGCCATTGCCGCGATCACCGGTCTTCCTGCGGCGGAAGCTTCAGTAGATGTCATCGAGCGCACAGGCCGGCTGGTCGGACGCGCGGTAGCAACGGTTGCAAACTTGCTCGATCTGCGACTCGCAGTCGTTGCTGGTTCGGTCGCACTTGGTTTTGGCGATCCGTTCTTTGCTGCGGCGAATGACGAGATAGCGATGCGCGCGCAACTTGATTTTTCTAGGGGTTGTGAACTTCGTCGTGGAGGTCTCGGTGCTGATGGTCCGCTCATAGGTGCGGCAGCTGTCGGCTGGCGCGGACTCGATCAGTAGGATCATCTCGTGGCCGATCAACCTTCTCCGCGCTGGATGCTTGCTGGAGCAGTTGCAGTTCTTCGTCACCCATCGCTGTGGACGACAGCGCTGCGACAACTAGTTCGGTTAGCGCCAAGCGGTTGGTGGAAGCGTGCACCATTTCTTCCGCTACCCGACGCGGCCTATCTGAAGTTCCGAATGGTGACTGCCTATGGCGGGTCCGGTGGCGATCCACGCGCCGAGGACCTCATTACCTATCTGCATTGGTGCCGGGCTTGGCCCGAAGTCACCTCAAAATCTCACTGACCACTCAGGAAAGGTACTGATCGCCCGAAGCGCGCACGGTGATATCGCTGATCGACACGCCCCATGGTTGATCAATCACGTAGATGATTTGTTCTGCGAGTTCTTCGGGTGAGATCGCCCAGTAGCGAATGTTCTCGGGATCGGTGAGGCCTTCGGATTCACCTGGCGTCATGAACTTCGCCGCGTTCTCGCGGAACGAGTCCATGTTCTGTCCGAGTATTCCGATCATTGCGTCGCCGTTAATGATTGACGCCCCGAGGTTTGTGCCGATGACGCCAGTTGGTTTGACCGTGGTGACCTTGATCCGGCCCTGTGATTCGATCCGCAGCGACTCCGACAGAACATTGACGGCGGCTTTTGTGGCCGTATAGATAGCGGAACCAGCGACCGGAACATTTCCGTAGATCGACGAAATGTTTACGACCTGGCCACGACCTTGCTCGATCATCTGATCGTGAACCGCTGAGATGCCGTTAACGACACCTTTGAAGTTGATGTCGATACACCGACTCCAAGCATCGGCAGCGATGACATGATCGGCCCAAAACGCGAGGGGCATGGTTCCAGCATTGTTGACAAGCACGTCGATAGATCCGAAGTGCTCGATACATGAGCGAGCCATCGCCATTGTTTGGGCGGGGTCGGTGACATCGACCGCACATGCGTGCACAGAATGACCTTGAGCCTGGAGTTCGGCAGCGAGTGACGCCACGCCATCGGCATCGATATCGGCGGCAAGTACCTTGGCGCCGCGTTCCGACGCGATCTTGGTGACGAGCCGACCGAAGCCACTTGCCGCTCCCGTCACGATGATCGATCGTCCTGTCAGAAATCCATTGCCAGTAACAGTCATGACGATGACCGTATCGCTGGTCGGTAACCTGCGCGTGTGGCTCGTTGGGATGTTGTGAGAGCAAAGGGAGATGCACGTGGCTTCCATAGCCATGGCATTCCTGATGGCGCACAGCGTTCGGTGCGTGTGCTCGATGTGAAGAGTTCGGCGCTCGCCCTCGGTTCGGCACAAGCGATCGACGACGTTGACCTTGAAGTAGCGAAGCGACTCGGCATCGATGTGTTCAATCGCCAGAGCGGGGGAGGAGCAGTGCTACTCGATCCCGGAGCACAACTCTGGATCGATGTCGTCATTGGCCGCTCTGATCCGCTGTGGCAGGACGATGTCAGCCTGGCGTCGCAATGGCTCGGCGATGTGTGGGTGGCTGCGTTGCGTTTGGTGGGAGTCGAAGGTGTCGTGCACCGGGGAACAATGGTGACGAACGCGCTGTCGTCCGTTGTGTGTTTTGCTGGTCTTGCTGCCGGTGAAGTGACAGCGGATGGTGCGAAGGTCGTTGGCATTTCACAACGGCGGACACGTGCGGGCGCCCGCTTTCAATGCTCGGTGCCGTTGCATTGGGATGCAATGCGTCATGGCGACCTGCTGGCTCCGGGTATCGCAAAGCGGGGCGGGTCGATCACCGAGGTTGCCGTGGCCGCTGTACCGCTCGGAGATCCTGCGTTTGATCTACGCGACGCGTTTATCGACGCTCTGCCGTAATCGTTCTGAGGAATTTTCACCGACCGGTTCCCTGTCCTCGGTGTACTCGTCGTGCCTGGACCCGGGCTGCCCTGAGTTTGGCCCTCGGCTTGCCCTGAGCCTGACTGCGAGCTTGGGCCTGCCCAGAGGCCAATTCGCAGCCCAAACCACCAGGTTCAGAGGAGAAATGGGCCTTTGGGGTGGTCAGGGGAGGGATGTACTTGCGAAGTGGGGGAAAGTGGGGCAAGATAACAACTCGTAGGGGCTCCATGGGGAGCCGGTGGAGAGGATTGTTGGCATGTTCGTGGGGACGTTTGAGCATTCGCTCGATGACAAGGGCCGAGTGGTCCTTCCCGCGACCTTCCGCGCCCAGTTGGTCGATAAGGGCTTTATTTCTCAGCTCGATCGCTGTCTTGGCCTCTGGACCGAAGAGGGATTTGGCGAAATGGCGAACCGTCTTCAGGACAAGGTTCGCTCGGGCGAAACCAGCCAGGAATCGCTCCGTGCCTTCGCCGCCAACGCCCACGAGGTCCGACCCGATTCTCAAGGTCGCATCACTATCCCCCAGCGTTTGCGCGAGTTCGCCTCGCTCGACAAAGAGGCCGTGGTCATCGGCGCCTTTGGCCGCATCGAGATCTGGAACGCCGGCCGCTGGAACGACCAAGCCTCACTCGCCGACGACAGCCTCACCCAAGCCGTTACGTCATTGGGGCTCTAGTCCGTGTCATGTCCCCCTTCTCCCTGTCCCTGACCCAGAAACGAAAGGACCACCTCTGCGACCGAGCCGGTCGCCCGATTTTCAGCAGTCTCTCGGAATACACGATGGAAGGCCCCTACTCCGCCCGCTTCCCATCGAGCCCGACCGGGGAGAAATCCCGGCGGGCGACCGTGTTCCGAGGGACTGCTGAGGACCGGCCCCGGCTTTGCCGGCTGGCTCCGCAGCGAGAGGTTTCCGATATGGCCGAGAACCACGATGAGTTCGACCACCAGCCGGTGATGCTCGACGAGATCGTGGCGGCCTTCGATTCGGTCCCTGCAGGTTGGGTCATTGACGCCACGCTTGGCGGTGCTGGGCATTCGGTAGCAATTCTCGATGCGTACCCGCACCTTTGCGTTCTTGGCATCGACCAGGACGTCGACGCTCTTGTTGTGGCTCGTGATCGTCTGGCTCGCTTCGGTGAGCGAGCTCGCACCGTGCAGGCCCGATTCGATTCGTTCGCGGCGATTGTTCGATCGGAACTCCATGATCAGCCAATTGTTGGTGCACTCTTTGATCTCGGCGTGAGTTCTCCGCAGTTTGACCGCGCTGAGCGTGGCTTCAGTTATCGATTCGATGCCGCTCTCGACATGCGAATGGACGCCTCGCAGTCATTGAGCGCAATGACTGTCGTCAATGAGTACGACGAAAAGCAACTTGCTCGAGTTCTTCGCGACTTCGGCGATGAACGATTTGCCGGTCGAATTGCGCGCTCGATCATCGCTGCGCGTCCGGTTGAGACCACGACGCAACTCGCGGAAATCACTCGTGACGCTATTCCGGCACCGGCGCGGCGAACAGGTGGGCATCCAGCAAAGCGCACGTTCCAGGCCATTCGCATTGAAGTCAACAATGAACTCACGATTCTTCCGGTCGCGGTGGAAGCTGCAATCGACTCGCTGAGCACCGGCGGCCGGCTGGTCGTGCTGTCCTACCACTCAGGTGAGGATCGTATTGTTAAGAAGGTCATGCGCGACGCGGAATCTGGTGGATGCACCTGTCCGCCAAACCTTCCCTGCGTTTGCGGGGCCCTCTCGAAAGTTCGCCTCATTCGTCGTGGCGGAACAACGCCAAGTGCTTCTGAATGCAGCGTGAATCCTCGTGCTGAAAGCGCTCGCCTCCGGTTAGCGGAACGATCATGACCAGCGCTCGAGTAGCCGCAGAAGGGCGCCGATCGGCCGCGCTTCGTGAATCGCCGATAGCGCCTCGTGAGAGCATTCGATCGCGGCTGCGACTTGTAGATCGCACCGCACCTGAACGTCGCCGCATCGGACTGATCGCCGCTGTCGGTGGCGTTGTGGTCGTGCTCTTTGCTATTGCTGCCGCTCAGACGCTGATCATCTCCGAACAGGCGCATATCGATCGAGTGACTACGCGAATCGGTGAAGCAGAAACAAGGGCGGAACTTCTTCGGGTTGAACTCGCGCAATTGCAGAGTCCTCAAAATGTCACAGCGTTAGCCACGACCAAGCTTGGAATGATTCCGGCGCCAACTCCGGTCTATCTCCAGCCCAAGGGAACTGACGACGCGCGCGCAGGCGAAATGCCACCCGCTCCGACGCCGACAACAGTTCCGAAGGCGAAGACGCCGCCGTCCACAGTGGCGAAAGCGACGACTCCGACCACCGCGGCAACAACGGTAGCGAAGCGATGAATCCACCCCCTGGTCCCGAGTCGCCTTCGGTTGATTATCCGCCGAAGAGCGCACCTTGGAACTCGGCTGACTATTTGCCGCGTGGCCGTCGTCGAGTAGCGGCGCCAACTCGTCCCGCTCGTCATTCGACTGGACGCGGAACAACGGCGCCACGAACCTCTCCGGAGCGGAGTGCTCAAAACCGGACAACCGCATCGCGCACAAGCCGAGGGCGAGTTTCATCTCATCCTGTAGAGCGCGTTGAGGTCTCGCGTTTAGTGCCGCGTTCAGCAACACGTTCGATGCAACCTTCGAGATATGGGTCGATGACACCCTCCGAAATCGCGCAGTCGTGGATTGCCTCAATCATTGCCTCGATCTTTTCCTCGGTCCGAGGCATTTTTGATCCAGCAAGTTCTGGAAAAGGGTCGAAGCCCACGATGGTGAAGACGTCGGTGGGTAATCAGCGTCGACGGTCGTTGTTTGTCCTCGTGTTCATTGTTTTGCTCTTCGCAATCATTTTGGCTCAGGTCATTAATCTCCAAGTCTTTGACCGAGATCGTTACGTTGTCTACGGCGCTAGTCAGCGCTTAAATACGCAGGTGTTGGCCGCTGACCGTGGGGCGATCCTCGATCGCAATGGCGCTGAACTCGTTATTTCGCGACCCGGTCGCTCAATCTTTGTCGATCCAAAACTTGTGACTGACGCGTCGAGCGAGGCGGCGATACTCGCCCCGATTTTGGGTCTCGATCCGCTTCTGGTCGAGTCGAAGATGAATGGCAAAGGAAGATTTTCCTACCTGGCTCGCCGCGTGAGTTCTGAAATCGCTGATCAAGTCGAGGCACTCGGACTCGCTGGTGTTGCGTTCCTTGACGAGAGTGAGCGCTTCGCTCCCGCGGGTGACTCAGCGCGTTCGTTGCTTGGCGGCGTTGATGTGGACAACGTTGGGATTTCGGGTCTCGAATCTCAGTACGGAGACGCGCTTACGGGCACGCCGGGGAGCCTCTCGCTAGAGCGGAGTCCAACGGGGAGAACGATCGCAGTTGGTGACTACTCGATGACACCTGCTCAAAAGGGCGATGATCTCAAACTCACGATTGATCAATCGATCCAATACGAAGCAGAGCGGCTATTGGGCGATCAGGTGAAAGCCACAGGCGCCAAGGGCGGTGTGGCCATTGTGAGCAAGCCGGGAACCGGCGAGATTCTTGCCATCGCCAACATGGTGCTCGTCCCGGAAACCGGACTTGTGCGTGTGAGTTCGAACAACACGGCACTCACGACTCAGTACGAGCCCGGTTCGGTAATGAAAATGGTAACGATCTCCGGCGCCCTCGAAGCGGGTCAGATAAGTCCGTCAACCCAGTTCAACCTTCCTCCGACACTCAAGATCTTTGATGCCCAGTTCGGTGAGGCGGAGGGTCGCGGCACCGTCACGTGGGACACCACTCAGATCATGACGCACTCGTCAAATATCGGCACTATAAAAATTGCTCAGGGCCTCGGAAAAGACGCGCTCTATTCCACTCAGAAAGCATTTGGCCTCGGAGTCAAAACCTCGCTCGGCTTTCCAAACGAGGCACCGGGGTCGGTTCTCGCTCCGTCGAAGTATTCGGGCACGTCCCTTCCATCCATTGCCATTGGACAGGGCATCTCGGTGACCCCGATGCAGATGCTCTTCTCCTACAACACGATCGCGAATCAGGGCATATATGTCGCTCCGAAACTGGTTGACTCCACTATCGATGCACAGGGCGTTGAACATCCCACTGCTGCTGGCGAATCCCATCGCGCCGTGAGCGTGGCGACCGCAGACAAAGTTAATTTGATGCTGCGTAACGTCGTCAATGAAGGAACCGGACATCGCGCTGCCATCAATGGGTATTCGGTGGCGGGAAAAACCGGCACATCTCGCAAACCTCAACCAGGTGGCGGCTATGCCGACAAATTCGGAATCACGCGTTACCAATCGACGTTCCTGGGCTTTGTCCCCGCTCAACAACCTGCTCTCTCCGTCTACGTGATGCTCGATGAACCTAGCGGCGACTACACCGGCGGCGCAGCGGCAGCTCCGGTCTTTTCCAAACTTGGATCCTTCGCACTCAATCGCCTTGGCATCGCTCCGGCTGCGACTGATCTCGCACTTGGCGGCGCACCTGTTTCCTCAGTACTCGGGCTTCCAAGTTCCTCGATGCAAGCCACTGTCACCGACGGTGATCGAGTTCGTGCGCTGACCGCGGGTTCTCCAGCAGCTCTTGCGTCATCTGTGCCAACAACGATGCCTCCTGCGACGACGACCACGACGTCGGCGGCTCGCAAGACCGCATCGGTGAGGTGACACGTGCGACTGGCGACGATTGTTGCCGAACTGGGTGAGGTGGACCTCGTCGGAGCTGGCGATGCTGTTGCCTTCGAAGATCTCGAAATTACCGACGTGACGTTTGATTCGCGACTCATCTCCAAGGGCTCACTTTTTTGCTGTGTTCCTGGGGCAAAAGACGATGGACATCTGCACGCTCGTGAGGCGGTCGAAGCCGGAGCAAGTGCTGTGCTCGTCGATCATCGGGTCGATGTCAGCGCAGCGCAGCTCGTAGTGCGTGACGTTCGAGAGGCAATGGCCACAGCAGCGGCAGCTTGTTTTGGCCATCCGGCCGACGATCTCCTTGTGATCGGCGTGACGGGTACGAACGGGAAGACCACAACAACGTGGATGCTTCAGAATATTTTTACTGCAGCACGTCGCCGCGTCGAAGTACTTGGGACGCTGTCGGGTGCGCGTACGACTCCTGAATCTCCGGACTTGCAACGCCAACTCGCGCAGTGGCGCGACGAAGGAGTTGACGTAGTGGCGATGGAAGTTTCATCGCATGCGATCGACCAGCATCGTGTCGATGCGATGAAGTTTCGCGTCGCTGTCTTTACGAATCTGAGTCGTGATCATCTCGACTATCACGGTTCGATTGAGCAGTATTTCGAAACAAAAGCCCGCCTCTTCGATGAGTCACGTTGCGACCGTGCCGTTGTCAACCTTGACAGCCCATATGGGCGACTTCTTGCTGACACATCGACAGTCCCCACCGATGGCTATTCAATCGATGAGGTCGAGGATCTTGAACTGTCCGTTGATGGCTCGAAGTTTCGCTGGGCGGGCCAAACTATTTCTCTCGCTCTTGGTGGCGCTTTCAACGTGAGCAATGCACTAGCAGCGGCGCATGCGGCGCGTGCCGTTGGTATCGACGATGTCACGATCGCCCAAGGTTTGTCGCTACCACTGGTGGTCGACGGCCGGTTCCAGCGTGTCGACGCGGGCCAACCCTTTGCCATCGTGGTGGATTACGCGCACACGCCTGACGGGCTTGAGCAACTGCTTGCAGCTGCTAGCGATCTTGTAGAGGGACGAGTCATCGTTGTTTTTGGCTGCGGCGGAGATCGCGACCGCTCAAAACGACCTCTGATGGGCGAGACTGCCGTCGCGAATGCCGACGTGGTGATCATTACCGCCGACAACTCTCGGACAGAAACAACTGAGGAAATCATTGCATCAATCGTTGAAGGTGCAGAGCGAGTGTTGCGTCCCCGTGCTTCGGCTGTGAGCGTTGAGCCAGACCGTCGAGCCGCCATTTCGTCGGCTCTGCGCGCCGCAACGGTAAATGACATCGTGCTCATTGCCGGCAAAGGCCACGAAACCGTCCAGATCATCGGAGACGTGAGTGCCGAGTTCGACGATCGCGTCGTGGCAGCCGAGCAGTGGAAGAAACTTGAGGAACATCGGTGATTCGTCTTCTTGTTGCCGCTGCGATTTCCTTGGGGTTGTCGTTATTCGGCACTCGGTTTCTTATTTCATGGCTTGAACACCGTCGTATCGGCCAACCAATTCGTGAAGATGGTCCTCAGGGTCACATCACGAAAGCCGGGACTCCGACGATGGGCGGGCTTGCATTTGTAGCGGCTGCAGCGGTGGGTTGGTTCGTAAGCGACCTCAACGGAGCAGTTTTTACCCGGCGTGGGTTGTTGTGCATGGCGGCGATCGTTGGAGCGGGGGCCGTTGGTCTGCTTGATGATTCGATCAAAGTGTTTCGGGAGCGGAACCTCGGGTTATCAAAACGAGCAAAGACGGTTGGGTTGCTTTTTGTCGCCACCGCATTCGCTTTGTCGATGCTCGCCTTTACGAATGTCGCGACGACGCTTTCATTTTCGCGCTTCGACTTTCCTGGAGTTGGCATCGGAAAAGTCGGATGGGTCATTTTCGCCGTCATAATCTTCTATGCGACGACGAACGCGGTGAACCTCACCGATGGACTCGATGGATTGGCAGCAGGAGCATCGATCTTTGGCTTTGCCGCCTATACGGTGATTGCGTTCTGGGGTTTCCGTCACAATTCGATCTATGGGGATCAGAGTTTCCTCGATACAGCAGTGGTCTCGGCCTCGATGATGGCTGCGGTGGCAGGATTTCTTTGGTGGAACGCTGCTCCGGCACGAATCTTTATGGGCGATACAGGGGCCCTTGCGATTGGTGCCGGACTTGCTTCGCTCGCTCTCAGCACGAACACGGTCCTGCTCCTGCCAATTGTGGGTGGATTGTTTGTCATGGAGACCATCTCGGTGATGCTCCAGGTGGGCAGCTTCAGGATGTTCGGCCGCAGGATCTTCCGGATGGCGCCACTCCATCACCATTTCGAATTGGTGGGCTGGCCTGAAACCACCGTCATTATTCGACTGTGGATCGTTGCGGGTTTGTTCAGCGCGTTGGCGCTGGGTCTCTACTACGCAGACTTCGTGCGACTCCCGGGAGTGATCGACTGATGGAGTCCCCGACGCGTGGTCCATTGACGTCGGCCCTCGTTTTTGGATTCGGCATTACTGGTCGTGCGGTCGCCGAGGCGCTGACCGTACATGGTGTCGCTGTCGTCGCTGTTGATGAGCATCCCACCGACGCGATTCGCGCTGAGGCAACATCAATGGGAGTGGAAATTTTCGAATCGCCTTCCTCGCAGGAGCTCACGCGGCTTGTCTCAGGGTGCGATCTTGTAATTCCAAGTCCGGGGATTCCAGAAACTCACCCGATTTTTGAACTCGCGGCCGCATGTGGAAAAGAAGTGGAATCGGAATTCGATCTCGCTGACCGGTGGGATGCTCGTCCGATCGTTGCCATTACCGGAACCGATGGGAAAACCACTGTCACGACCCTTGTGACCACGATGTTGCTTGCGTCGGGTATCCGCGCTGTTGCCTGCGGAAATACCGATACGCCGTTGGTGGAGGCGATCGCTGATCCAGATGTTGAAGTGTTCGTTGTTGAAGCTTCGTCATTCCGACTCGCGACTACTCGCTGGTTCCAACCTTCGGTAGCGGTTTGGTTGAACTTCGCCCCCGATCATCTCGATGCACACGCATCGCTCGCTTCGTATGAAGCGGCGAAGGCGTCGATTTGGGCGCACCTCGATGCTGAAACTGGTGTCGCCGTGGCCTCGGCGTCTGATCCGGTGGTGCTTGCGAATCGCAACCCGGAACTTTCCACGATCACGTTTGGTGGACCAGGAACAAATGCAGATGCGACGGTTGTCGATGGTTGGCTTCGTCTGCCTGATGGCACAGAGATTCTTGCTATCGAAGATCTTCCTCGCGGATTTCCGCACGACATCACGAATGCTCTCGCCGCGTCGGTTGCAGCGATGGCCGCAGGAGCAACGATCGAGGGTGTGCGTCAGACTCTTCTTTCCTTCCGAGGTCTTCATCACCGCGTGGAACTCGTGGGCGAATGCAATGGCATTCGTTGGTTCGACGACTCGAAGGCGACCACTCCGCATGCTGTAGCAACAGCCTTAGCGGCATTCGACTCGGTTGTCCTCATTGCCGGTGGACGGAACAAGGGCCTCGATCTCTCGGTTCTCGCCAATTGTGTTCCTCCGGTTCGAGTTGTGGTTGCGATCGGAGAGGCGGCTGAGGAAATCCGATTGTGTTTCCAGGACCGATGCGGAGTGCATGTCATTCATTCAACAATTGATGACGCAGTATCGCTAGCGGCGACGCTCGCTACGGCCGGAGATGTTGTGTTGTTGTCGCCAGGTTGCGCATCGTTCGATTGGTTTACTTCCTATAGCGAACGTGGTGATCGGTTCGCTGACGCGGTTCGCCAGCTTCCTGGTTTCGTGTCGGTAGGTGCCCCATGAGCGCTCCGACGCTTACCGAATCACGTTCACGCGTAGGACGGTTACTCCAATCGGCTCGGGAGCCACTGCCGCGCACTGCCGATTTCAAAATTCTGTGGGTGCTGATCATCATCCTCAACTTGTTTGGGCTTCTGATGGTCTTGTCGGCATCGTCGGTAACAGCGCTCTATAAATATGGCTCGTCTTGGTATCAATTCCGATTGCAAACTGTTTGGTTTGTACTCGGGTGCGGAGCGATGTTCTTCATGAGCCGCTTCCCCTATGAACAATTGTCGAAGTGGATGAAGCCGTTGCTCATTGCAACAGCGGGACTGATGACGATCGTGCTGATTCCGGGGCTCGGGGTAAAAGTGAATGGTGCCTCTCGCTGGCTGGGTTGGGGACCACTGCGTATGCAGCCCTCCGAATTGGCCAAACTCGCCGTCATTCTTTACGCAGCTGACACGTTGACTCGTCGCGTGGGTCAGATCCGCGATTGGAAAGCCGTCATGCGACCGATTGCGGTCGTCCTTTGCGGCTTTGCGGTGTTGCTCTTGTTCCAGCCAAATCTTGGGACCACGATCATCCTGGCGACCATCGTGTTGATCATGTTGTTTGTCGGAGGTGTTCCCGTAAAGCCGTTGGTCGTCTTTTCGGGTTCGCTCGTCTCTCTTGCAACGCTTCTAGCCTTCAGTGCGTCGTATCGTCTGCGCCGTCTCACGGCATTTGTTGACCCTTGGTCTGATCCGTTGAGCAGTGGATTCCAGACGATTCAAAGCCAAGTGGGATTTGCCAATGGGGGCGTTCTCGGCACCGGTCTCGGTCAAGGTCGAGCGAAATGGGGATTTCTCCCCGAAGCTCATACTGATTTCATTTACGCCATCATCGGCGAGGAAATCGGTCTTCTTGGCTCGGTGCTGGTCATTGGTCTTTTTCTTGCCTTCGCTTTCTATGGCGTTCGCACCGCACTGCGGGCGCGAGATCGTTTCGGAATGTTGTTAGCTACCGGAATAACTGCCTGGATTCTCATCCAGGCATTCGTGAACCTTGGTGCGAGTGTGGGTCGGCTCCCCATCACGGG
>JAEMTX010000088.1:0-2982 GCA_016462055.1 Acidimicrobiia bacterium
AGCGACTGCAGCGCCATCGGCTTGCAAGCGCGCAACCTGTTCCTCGAGAAGCGGCGCTTCGATATCGGCCATCACGACAGACATGCCCTCAGCAACGAACCGTCCTGCAGCGGCGAGACCAATTCCTGATGCGGCTCCGGTTACGACTGCCACTTTGCCTTGGAGTTCCACGTTTCTGCCCCTCGCTGTTCGCCAACAACTAGGTTGACGGCCTTGGTTGTGTCAATCGAACTGACACGACCGACGCTACCGAAAATCACGGAGGCCTGCCATGCCTGAAACCACTCCTCGCCGAATCGCACTCGTTGCCGATGCCCGTCATTACGTGGGCCCTGAGCTCTCCCGCATGCTCGCCCGCCGCGGCCATGACTTGGTGCTCGGCGACCCTGATCCCGCACTCGTTGCTGAACTCGAAGCACTCGGTTCCACCGTGCTTGCTGTCGAAAAAGTCTCGAACATCGCCAAGCCCGAGAACTCTCAAAAACTTGTCGATGCAGCCATCGCTCGTTTTGGCCACTTCGATGCAGCGGTTGCCGCATCGGGCCAAATCATTCCCGGTTCGTTCCTTGAGTCCACGATCGATCAGTACGAAAAGATCGTCGACGGATGTCTCTATGCGCCGTACCACTTCCTCAAAGCCGTCATTCCGCCGCTCGTCGCACAAGGTTCCGGCCAAGTCCTCGTCATTACAAGTGCTGCGGGGGCACGACCGACTCCAGGCGCATCTTTGTATTCATCGGTCCGCGCCGGAGCAACGATGCTCACTCGTAATGTCGCTGGTGAAGTTGCTCGTAAGAACGTTCAGGTCAATGCCGTCGGGACCAACTTCATGGACTTCCCCGAGTTCCTTGAAGCAACTGGAGCGAAAGACCCCGCTGTTCGAGAAATGTTCGAAAAGCAGGTACCGATGCGCCGCCTTGGACGCATGGACGAATTCGCGTCGTTCTGCGCGCCGTTCCTCGACGGCACCAGCACGTTTACGACTGGCCAGTACGTCTCTTACGCCGGCGGCTGGGTCTGAACAACCGAACCACCGTTGCCACACCAGTGGCACGACACCTCTTCGACTGATTCGGAGAGGACCTCTTCGCTCTCGACCTCGAGTTCGCCACCCACGCTGTAGTGATGAAACGCACGGGTGCGCTTGGTCGAGACGACATCGAATCGGGTGAGGTTTCCGCAGGCGGTGCAGCGATATCGGGGAGAAGACACCGAGGGAGACTAGCGAGGCTGGAACCACCTCCTTGCATACGAACACTCGTTCGATCAGACTGGGCGAGTGCCTTCCCCCGCCCAAGATTCCTTCCAACTGTCACTCGACGATCTCGGCACCCCTCTTTCGCAGGTCACCTTCTGCGTGATCGATCTCGAAACCACCGGCGGGTCGGCCGATTCCTGTGGCATTACCGAAATCGGCGCGGTGAAACTCCGCGGCGGTGAATGTTTAGGAACGTTCCAGACACTCGTAAATCCCGGTTGCGCGATTCCGCCCCAAATCACCGTGCTCACCGGCATCACTCATTCGATGGTGATGCCTGCCCCGCGAATCGAAGCTGTCCTTCCATCACTTCTCGAGTTCATTGGCGACGCAGTGATCGTCGGACACAACGTTCGATTCGATCTCTCATTTGTGCAGGCGGCGTTAGAGCGTGATCAACGGCCGAAACTCACGAACCGTTCGGTCGACACCGTTGCACTCGCTCGGCGACTCGTGCGCAATGAGGTTCCCAATTGCAAACTCGGGACCCTTGCCAAATTTCTCCGTCTCGACCATCAACCCGCTCACCGCGCTCTCGACGACGCACTCGCTACCGGCGATCTGCTGCACCTCCTCATTGAACGCGCCGGGGGCTTAGGAGTCACTGGTCTCGACGATCTCCTTTCGCTCCCAAAAATGGCTGGCCATGCCAGCGCCCAGAAGCTTCGACTCACCGACTCGTTACCCCGCTCACCTGGCGTCTACCTCTTTCGCAACTCGCAAGGCGATGTTCTGTACATCGGGAAAGCCACCAATCTTCGGGCACGAGTGCGTTCCTACTTCTCCGGCGATGACCGTCGGAAGATCGGTTCGTTGCTCCGAGAAACCACCCAAATCGACTACGTGAAGCATCCCCATCCACTGTCAGCAGCAGTCCATGAAATCCGTCTGATCCACGAATACAAGCCCGGCTACAACCGACAACTCAAAGACTGGGGTCGATATGTCTATGTGAAGCTCACGCTGTCAGAGACATTCCCACGCTTGTCGATTGTGAAAGCTGCACGCGACGACGGCGCTCTCTATCTCGGCCCACTTTCTTCACGTTCATCGGCCCAACGCGTTGTCGATGCCATTCACACCTCGGTTCCGCTTCGCCGCTGTGCAGGAAGGGTCGGCAAGCGCGCGCTTCGTGACGCACCGTGCACCGCTGCCCAACTTGGCGTGTCGATGTGTCCATGTGCTGGCGGAGTCGAACCCGCCGACTACGAACTCGTTGTCGAACGCGCGGTTCGCGGTCTCACCGTTGAACCCAACCTTCTCCTTGCACCGCTCGCCGAACGCATTACCGCCCTTGCTCGGGAAGAGCGTTTCGAAGAAGCCGCCGATGTACGCGACCGCGCCAACGCTTTGGCCGGCGCCATCCGCCGACAACGGAAATTCGACCAACTCCGTCGGGCCGGACACATACATATCGATCTCGGGCCACTCGGTGGCGTTGCTCTCGATCACGGACGCCTGCAATCAGCCTGGGGCGAGGGCGAGTTACCGAATCTCGGTCTTTCACCTACCTCCGGCGATCGACCGTTGCCTTCTGACGCGCCACTGATCCCCCTCGACCGTGAACTCGCCGATGAACTCGGTTGCATCGCGTCGTGGCTTGATCAGTCCGCGCCCAATCTCACGCTCGACCATTGCGACGGCGTACTCGCCTCGGCGCTGCCAGCCTTGCCGTCTTTTTCTCCCCGCAAGGGACTCGCTGTTGACGACAGTGAGTTTGTTAG
>JAEMTX010000088.1:2992-7761 GCA_016462055.1 Acidimicrobiia bacterium
GCCTTCACAACGCCGCTCGAAAGATCGTCGACGATCCCAGCCACGAACAGGCCCGCAGCGGCGTTCAAACAAATGATGTCTCGATAGGCCCCGGATTCACCAGCGAAAACTCGCCCGGCGATATCGGCGTTGACCTCAGGCCCACCACCGGCGATTGCGTCAGGCGAAACGAACGCAATACCAACATCTCGCGGATCGAATGTTGTGGTGTTGACGACGCCATCACGCAGTTCATGAACGGTGCTGGTTGTCGTCGTAGTGAATTCGTCCATGCCATCGTCACCCGAAACAACTAGGGCTCGCGGTGCTCCGCGCTGTTGCAATACTCCGACCACAATCGGAGCAATGCGCTGATCACTCACACCAATCACTTGGCGTTGTACTCGGGCTGGGTGTGAAAGCGGGCCAAGGAAGTTAAAAACCGTGGGCACTCCAAGTTGCGTACGAACTGGTCCGGCATGACGCATTGCCGGATGAAACGATCGGGCGAAACAGAAAGCAATACCCGCTTCAGAAACACAATGCGCAATACCTGGTCCATCGAGTTCAAGCGGGATGCCCAGCGCTTCGAGAAGATCAAACGAACCCGAGGTCGACGAGGCTTTACGATTTCCATGCTTCACGACCCGAGCACCTGCGCCGGCGGCCACGAAACTGGCCATGGTCGAAACATTCAAGGCATGGGCGCGTCGACTCGGAGCTCCGCCGGTGCCCACGATGTCAATGGCGTCTGGTCCTGGCGGAAGTTGAATCGGCGCTGCTGACTCGAGCATCGCATCGACCATCGCCGAGACTTCCCCGATCGTCTCGCCCTTCATACGAAGCGCAATCAAGAACGCCGCAATCTGAGCGTCGGTGGCATCACCCGCGAGGATTTCGTGCAACGCGTCGCCCGCCTGCTCCGATGTCAGATCAGAGCCGGCGACAAGCGTCGAGATCAGAGCCGGCCATTCCATGTTCAGGCCGTCCGACGGCGTTGACGAATCATTCGTCGTCGTTCCCGCTCCGTGGCCCCACCCCAGATGCCATCCTTCTCTCGCACAGCAAGAGCATGCTCCAGACAGGCCTCACGCACATGGCATTCAGCACATACGAGCTTGGCCGTAAGGGCATCAGAATCGTCCTCGGGGTCGGGAAAGAAGATCTCGGGATCGATTCCCATGCAGGCGGCCAGGGAGTGCCAAGTGTTTGTCATTGGAACAGAACGGCTCCTGCGGAGCGGGCGAATAGGGAAAGAGGAGTATTGACTCCCCCGCCCCGGCGACACAAACCGAATACGCGTCTCCCTTAAATGAGAGTTTCCGCAGGTCAGGCGATCAGGCGCTCCAGACCAGCCCGTTCTAGGCTCAGCCGCATGAACTCCGCTGCCTTCAATCGCTCCGACGCCTTACAGCGCTTGGAAAGCACCAACTTCGACGTTGTTGTCATCGGTGGCGGGATCACCGGGGTTGGATGTGCCCTCGACGCAGTATCACGAGGCCTTCGTGTTGCTCTCGTTGAGCGTGACGATTTCGCCAGCGGAACCTCATCGAAGTCCTCAAAGCTGGTTCATGGCGGAATCCGTTATCTCCAACAGGGCGATATTCGACTCGTGTACGAAGCACTTGCCGAACGCCAGATTCTTCGCCGTAATGCTCCGCACCTCGTGAAGGTGCTGCCGTTCCTCATTCCTATTTTGTCCTCAAAAGGTGTTGTCAATCGCAAACTTGCGAGGGCGATGGGTAGCGCTATGTGGATGTACGACCTCACTGGCGGTCTTCGCATCGGCAAGATGCACAAGCGGGTTTCAAAGAAGCGCGCACTTGAGTTATTCCCAACACTCCCCGCGGAAAAGTTGATGCCGTCTTATCTTTATTACGACGCAGAAGCCGACGACGCTCGCCTCGTCGTGAGCGTTGCTCGCACTGCAGCTCTTCGATTTGGGGCAACGATCGTCAACCGCACCGACGTCGTGAGCCTTCATAAAGATGTCAACGGAAAAGTCAACGGCGTGGTCGTCACTGCCGACGGACGCACGTTCACCGTTGCCACCAAGGCTGTCGTCAACGCAGCGGGCGTGTGGTCAGACGACGTACGCGCGCTCGATGAAGCCGAACATCCACATTCGATTCGGCCGGCTAAGGGCGTCCACATAACAGTCCCATGGTCGAAGGTGCGCAATACCGTCGCCGCCGTCATCCCTGTCCCGGGCGATAAGCGATCAGTGTTCGTTGTTCCGTGGGGACAATTCACCTTCGTTGGTACGACCGACACCGATTACAACGGTCCCGTCGATGATCCACAGTGCAACGAGGAAGACGTTGAGTATTTGTTGCGTGCTCTCAACGGGGCAATCACTGAAACCGTCACCACCGATGACATTCTCGGAACTTGGGCAGGCCTGCGTCCACTCGTTGCCGACCCCGAGGCATCTGGCCGCACCGCCGATCTCTCGCGGCGCCACAAAGTACGCCGTTCCGATTCCGGCGTCGTCACCATTACCGGCGGCAAGTTGACGACCTATCGCAAGATGGCCGCCGACACGATCGACGAAGTGCTCGCAGAAGTTCTCGATGCCGATCGCGTCACCCGACTTCGCCAGCGCAGCAAGACCAAATATCTGAAAATCCATGGCGCAAACGGATACGAAGAGTTGCTGGCCTCGGCCGACTCACTCTCACCCCTCGGTGGTGACGAAGTTCGTCGTCTCGCCGATCGATACGGATCAGATGCAACAACCGTGCTCGCAATTGCCGAGTCCGACCCCTCGATGGCCGAACTTCTTGTGCCCGGTCTGCCCTACTTGCGAGCCGAAGCCATCTTTGCCGTTCGTTACGAAATGGCCACCACGGTCGATGACATTCTCAGTCGCCGCACACGAGCCCGACTCGAAGTTCGCGATGCTTCGGCCGATGCCGCATTTGCGGTCGCTGCGCTTCTTGCCCCCGAACTCGGTTGGGACGAAGCAGAACAAGCTCGACAGGTCGCCGATTATCGGGCCCGCATCGACGAAGAACTCGCAGCTATCGTCGCCTGATGCCAGATTATCCGACACCTCCCATTGCTCTTGATGCTGCAAATGGTCAGGCCCATTTCGCCACAACTCGGGTCGATGTCTCGGAGGACGTGATCGCTCAGTTACGCGCAACCGGCGCGACACTTTCGCTCGATCATTCAACGCTCGTTGAGGCCAGTCGCGACTGGTGGCCACTCATCATGACTCGCGCTAGCAGTGCTGAAGTCGGCCAGATCGCTTCAGTGGTCGTATCGCCCACCACGACTGAGCAGGTCTCGGCAATTTTGCGACTGTGCAATGACAACCACATTCCCGTCACCGCTGCCGCCGGTCGCAGCGGTGTCGTCGGCGGTTCCATTCCATTGTTTGGTGGCGTCGTCCTTGATCTGTGTGGATTGACAGGCATTCGATCCGTCGATGGGACTTCTGGAATCGTCGATGTTGGGGCGGGAATGTTCGGCGATGTCTTCGAAGATCTACTGCAAGCCGAGTACGGCCTCACTGTCGGCCACTGGCCTCAGTCAATTGCCCTTTCCACGGTGGGCGGCTGGCTGGCCTGTCGCGGTGCCGGACAACTTTCCAATCGTTACGGAAAGATCGAAGACATCGTGATCGGCCTCGATGTCGTTCTCGCCGACGGAACAATCGTCCACACCGGTGGCCATGCCCGCCAGTCAGCTGGTCCCGACCTCACACAATTGTTCGTGGGTTCCGAAGGAACGCTCGGGATTATCACCAGAGCGCGCTTACGTGCTCGCTCGATTTCAACTGCAAACCACAGCAGTGCATGGGCCTATCCAACTTTTGAAGCGGGCGCCGAGGCATGCCGTCGCATAATCCAACGAGGCCTTGCTCCCGCGGCCCTTCGTCTGTACGACGCCGCCGAAGCCGACCGTAATTGGAAAACTGGCGAGGTTGCCGTTTTGTTGGCGTTCGATGAAGGCGACCAAACAACCGTCGATGCCACCACAACCATTACCGCCGAAGAATGCGCCGATGCGGAACCACTCGACGTTGAACTCGTCGCCAAGTGGTTTGGACACCGCAACGACGTGAGCGCGTTAGAAGCGCTTATCTCACGCGGCTACATGGTCGACACTTTGGAACTCACCGTTTCATGGACTGATCTGCCCACCCTCTACCCGGCCGTACGCGACGCCATTGCTTCCACGCCAGGAGTGATCTCCTCTACCGCTCACCTCTCTCATTCCTATTCCGATGGCGCATGTTTGTATTTCACCTTTGCTGGCAAAGCAGCAGTCGAAGGTCCTGACGCCATTGAGCCCATGTACCTCGGCGCGTGGAATGCGGGAACAACAACGGCACTGGCTTACGGCGGCTCGCTTAGCCATCACCACGGGATTGGACTCAACCGCGGACGGTTCATGGCCCAAGCCCTTGGCGAAGGTGCAACTTCCGTGTTGCACGCAATGAAACGTTCGCTCGATCCCAACGGCATTCTCAATCCCGGAAAACTCGGCATGCCCACCAACTTCGGCACTGCCCCTGCTGGATTTGGTGAACCCGCCTGATGGGAATGTTCGACCGGCGCGTGATTCTCATTGGAGCGTTCAACGGACTCTGCTTCGCATTGCCGGCAGCAATTCTTCAACGCACCGTGTTCTCTGGGACTGCGCTTGCTGGCTTGATGTTGGCGATCATCTTTTTCGCAGGGGCATTGGCGGGTTATGCCGCTGCTCGGCCACTTCCACCACATGCACTCCCCCACGGGGCAGCCGCCGGCGTCGTCACGTTCCTCGGCGCAGAGGTTGTG
>JAEMTX010000089.1 GCA_016462055.1 Acidimicrobiia bacterium
TTCGCGCTCTACTTCCCCCGTG
Source organism: Acidimicrobiia bacterium (assembly GCA_016462055.1). GTDB lineage: Bacteria > Actinomycetota > Acidimicrobiia > Acidimicrobiales > Acidimicrobilacustridaceae > Acidimicrobilacustris. The sequence goes on from JAEMTX010000089.1 coordinate 23, forward strand.
CAGGCACCGATCGTATCGGAACCCCGCCTAAGTCCCCATATCTCTTCAACGACGAAGACACCGCTAAAACGCCATAATCAGCGCCCGGGGTTCAACATTCTCGGCCCGAGAACGCGATCTGCTCCTGCACTACCCTCAGGATCCAGCCAACGGGGGCATATATGAGCAGCGACGAGATGCTGGCCAAGAAGGATGAATTCTTCGGCCACAACGTGGTCCGCGATCCCTATCCGAAACTCGCCGAGCGTGCCGCCGAATGTCCGGTACATCCCGGGACGTTCTCCTCGTTCTTCGACATGGTCGGCGCCGAAGACATCCTCTTTCCCGATGCCGAGCAGATATCGGTGCTGTCCTTCGATGGCGTCGACGCCGGATTCAAAGATCAGGAACATTTTTCTTCGTGTTGGTATGAAGCCAGCTTGGGCAAGATGATCGGCCGCACGATCATCGAAATGGATCCGCCCGAACACGGTCGCCATCGCCAACTGATTCAAGGCGCCCTCACCAAACGTGAAATGCATCGGTGGGAAGAAGAGTTCGTTCGAGCGATCGTTGATACAACCATCGACACATTCATCGAATCTGGTCGAGCTGATCTTGTCGATGACTTCGCTCTTCACTACCCACTCAAAGTCATCGCTGCCGCCTGCGGTCTTCCGCAGGAAGATGTCTCGTCGTTCTATAGGTGGGCAGCAATCCTCACCAATGTGAGTATTTCGGCCGAGGAACGCGAAGAGGCATCAGCCGAATTCGGCGAGTACCTCGCTGCAGCCGTTACCGATCGTCGAACTAACCCACGTTCCGATCTGGTCACCCACCTTGTGCAGGCTGAGTTTCGCGACGACGCCGGGCGTCAAGCGTTGAACGACGACGAAGTCATTGCGTTTCTTCGCCTACTTCTTCCTGCTGCCGCACAGACCACCTATCGAACGCTCTGCAATCTCCTGTTTGGTCTGTTGTCGCATCCCGAACAGTTGCAGGCATTGCGCAACGATCATTCGATGATCGAACAAGCAATTGAAGAAGGATTGCGTTGGCAACCGCCGCTTATGTCATTCGGACGCACAACAGTCGCCGATGCGGAAATCGAAGGCGTTGCCGTTCCCACTGGAACACTTGTGAATCTTGTTGTCGGTATCGCCAACCGCGATCCGCAACGTTGGGACAACCCCGACGTGTTCGACATCTATCGCGAACCGCAGGGCCACCTTGCGTTCGGAAGCGGCGCACATGTGTGTCTTGGTATTCATTTTGCTCGCATGGAACTTCGTGTGGCGATGGAACAAGTTCTGACTCGCCTCGAAAATCTGCAATTTGAACCTGGCATTGAACCAGTTCACATCGGCGGCCTCGGCCAACGCTCCCCCGCCCATCTTCCTGTCACCTTCACCCCAGCGACTCCGATTGGAACTGCACCGTGAGCACACCTGACCTCATTATCCGCAATGGTCGAGTCATCGATGGCACCGGCGCACCGGCATTCGATGCCGATGTCGAAGTCACCGACGGCAAGATTTCCTTCATTGGCACCAGCACCTCGAGTGCTGCCAATGAGATCGATGCACACGGAAGCGTTGTTGCCCCTGGGTTTGTCGACATTCACACCCATTACGACGCACAGGCTCACTTTGAACCCACGATGTCGCCCTCGTCATGGCACGGAGTCACTACCGCCATGATGGGCAACTGCGGATTCAGCATCGCTCCGGCCGATCCCGACAGCGTCACGTGGCTCATCAATATGCTTTCTCGAGTCGAGGGAATGGAAGTCGACGCGCTCCTCGAAGGCGTCGACTTCAAAGGAGGCGATTACGGCGATTTTCTCAATGGTCTCGAAGGCCGTATCGGCATCAACCTCGTTGGTTACGTCGGTCATTGCGCAATCCGTCGCCTTGTGATGGGCGCAGCAGGATCTGAGCGCGCTGCGACCGACGACGAGATCACGCAGATGGCTGCACTCGTGCGCACGGCGATGACGCAAGGCGCCATCGGTTTCTCAAGTTCACAACTCGACATCCATTCCGATCATGAAGGAAAGCCGGTTCCGTCAAACCTGGCCGAACCAAAAGAACTCATTGCACTCTGCGCCGTGCTTTCCGAATTCGATCACGGGGTCATCGAATTTCTTCCCCGTTCAGGGTCTGCCGATTTCGATGCGGCAGATCAAGAGTTGCTTTTGGCGATGAGTGAGGCTTCGGGCTTCAAGCTGATCAATATCAATCCGCTCACCCTGTTCCCCGGCAACCCAGAGGGCCATCGCAATGCGCTCGCGTTTTGCGAAGAGGCGGCCGCCGCTGGTCATCACATCCACCCGATGTACATGATCAACGTGAAAGGGATTCACTTCTCTCTCGATTCCACATTCGTGCTCGATGAGATGCCAACCTTCCGTCGGATTCTCACGCTTCCCATGGCCGAGCGCGCCGCTGAACTCGGCCTCGAGTCCAATCGTGTTGCGATGCGCAGCGAATTTGCTGACACCACCGGGCGCTCGTTCGTCTTTGGTTGGCCCGACGTAAGCGTTGCGTCGGTCAGCAAAGATGCACTCGCCGCAGCCGTAGGAAAAACCATCGCAGAACTCGCGCATGATGCAGAAATCGACGGTGTCGATGCACTGATCGACCTCGCCCTGGCCGACAGCCTCGAAACAGTGTTCGTCTGGCGACGGAAAGCTGACCCCGCATTGGCAGCTGCGACCAAAGAGATCGTGACGCACCCGCTCACTCTGGCCGGTTCAAGCGATGGCGGTGCTCATCTGCTCACGTTCTGTGGGGCCGACTACACCACTCGCACGTTGACCGAAACTGTTCCCGACATGATGTCCTTGGAACAAGCCGTTGCTCGCCTCACGTCAGAACCGGCTCGGCTTCATGGCCTCAACGACCGCGGCACTCTTTCCGTTGGTAAAGCGGCCGACATCGTCGTGTTCACCCCCGAGGAACTCAGTATCGACCCCATTACATTGCTGCGTGATTTCCCCACAGGTGCCGGACGTTTGGTCTTCGGAGCTCATGGTTACGACGCCGTGATCGTCAACGGCGAACCGCTGTTCTTAGATGGTGTTCACACCGGAGCTCTTCCTGGCGCGATTCTTCGCCCTTGAACGCCGCAAAGGGCGGGGCTCCGTCCGCAATCGCGCTGATTCTCACCAAATTCTTGCCTCGCCGGCGGCGTTCTCTTTCCTTGAGATGATGAACTAGACCCATGAGCGATGTGCTGTGGTTCCTCACCCGATCCTCGGGCATCGTCGCGATGATTTTGATTGCTGCAGCAATCATCAATGGATTCATCTATTCCGGCCGCGAAGGCGGGCAGCGCATCCGCCCGGATTGGTGGGTCGACCTGCACCGCGGTCTCGGTGGCTACGCGCTCATCTTCACCGTCTTCCACCTCTTGACCGCTTACGGCGCCGACCTTGGTTATGGCGTCATTGACATCATCATTCCTGGTGTCTCAAAGCAATGGACCACGGCCGTCACTCTTGGCGTGCTGGCGTTCTACGCGATGCTCATCACCGTGTTCACGACCTGGCCCAAGCGAAGGTTTCGCAGCCGGATATGGCACGCGATCCATCTCCTTACGCTTCCGGCCACGATCGCTATCGGCGTGCACGGTTGGCAAATGGGAACTGATTCGCGCACCGGTTGGTATATCGCACTCATGGCGATCCTTACCGGACTCGTGATGTATCCCGCTGGGCTGCGCATCTCCGGCCTCATGCGCTCCCGTCAGAGTGGCAACCAGTGACGCTCTGGAAAGCCTGACCCATGCCCACACCCAACAATCCCTACGCTGACATCGTGACTCCTCCGGTTCCCGACGGACCCCTTTCAGAACTCACCGCGCCTTCCGCAGCGCGTCCGAGTGAGTCGGAGCTCAACCCATCACGACTCAACGGATCGAAACGTCGTCATGCCGCGAAAGGAAGCCGTTCTGCAGCCTTAGGTTTGGCTGTCGTTTCCACCCTCGGTATGGCTGCGTATCTGCACCAAGCATCGCAATCCTCTGGCTCTGCCACCACTATCCCTTCTGGCCCCGCAACAACATCAACTAAAAAACCTTTCGAAACCAAATCAATGGCCGATGGAGTCTGGAATGGTGATGCATCGACGAACCGCTGGGGACTAGTGCAAGTTGCCATCACCGTTTCCGGCGGAAAGATCACTGCTGCCAGCGCGCCCCTCTATCCATCAGATGACAACCGCAGCCTTTCCATAAATCGTATTGCGATCCCGAAACTGGTGCAGTCCACGCTCACCGCACAAAACGCGAACGTGAACTCTGTGTCTGGGGCCACCGCTACCAGCGAGAGTTACCAGACTTCGTTGCAATCAGCCATCGACATATCTCACGCTGCGTCCTGACCGATGGCAACAGGTATTCACCATGTCGAAGATGTCATGGGAATGCCCGTTTCTATTCATGTGCGCGATGACATTGACGCAAGCGCAATCAGCACCGTTATTGCGTGGCTCCATCACGTTGACGCCACCTTCAGCACCTACAAGATGGAAAGTCCCATTTCGCAGTTCGGTCTTGGGCTGATTTCTGCTGATCAACTCAGTGAGGAAGTTCGCGATGTTTTGACGCTGTGTGAGTCGGTGCGTGAGGAAACCTCGGGCGCATTCGATATTGCGTGTGTTCCCGCGCCGAACGGTTCCGCTCTTGATCCGTCGGGTCTGGTCAAGGGTTGGGCAATCGAACGAGCTGCAGAACTTCTCGAAACACACGGCGCAGAAAACTTCTGCATCAATGCTGGCGGCGATATCGCACTTCGGGGTAACGCCGAACCTGATCAACCATGGCGTATCGGCATTCGCCACCCAACAGAGCCGCTTGCGTCGGCCGCGGTTCTTTCTCTCGGCGGTCGCGCCGCGATCGCAACATCAGCAACCTATGAGCGCGGCGCGCACATCATCGATCCCAAAACGGGCGAGCCAACAGCCGAACTCGCCAGCGTCACGATTGTTGGCGAAGACCTCACCTACGTCGACGCCTATGCAACTGCGGTCTTCGTGATGGGGCTCAACGGTGCCGAGTGGTTACTGGAAACTCACCCCGAACTTGATGCATTTGTTATTGGCCATGATGGCCTCACGTGGGAGACGCCAGGGTTTAACCGCTGGCGCTCCTCGTGATGTTGTTCAGTAACTGAAGCCTGTTGCCGTGATCCAGGCCGGGTCGACTTGGAACGCACCGGCACTCGTGACGGTGTTGACGGTGACGGGCGCAGGAAGACGATTTCCAGTCGTTGCATCAAAGGCAACGGTGCCGGTCCAACCCTTCCAACCCTTGGTCCCTGCAAGTGCGCTCTTCAACGCATCGGCCGTCGTGCTGCCACCGCAAGTGTGGACAGTCCAACGATTCGTGACTTCATGTGTTCACCTCTGGAACTAGGAGAAGTTTCTCCTAACGGTCATCGCGAGCCTAACCAGACCTAAAGTCTCGACGTGACGTCACCGAAGAACTTTTCCGACCAAGAGCGCGAATGTTGCCGCGGAGGTCTCTGCGAAGGCGAGTGGCCTCGCCACCCCATCCACTTATTCGCTTTCTTCCTCGTCGTGCTGTTGATCCAAGCTATGGATCTACTCCTCACACTCCGTATCGAGAATCTTGGTGACCGTTCAGAGCCAGTCGAAAAATTACTTCGAACAATCGGTAACGTCACCGACGTACTCTTCGTGGCTGTTCTTGTCATCGTTGTGATCTCCTTCCTTCGCGATCGCTTTGTCGTATCGCGTGAATCGCGTTCACGATTCACCCTCATTGTCCTTTCCATCTATCTCTTTTTTGCATCTCTCAATGTGCTCTTCAACATGATCACATTGGTCGTCGCGCCCAGCCTCAGGAATACGAGTCAAAACTGGCTGATCGTCGACCTCGGTCTACTTTTCGCATCGAACATGCTCGCCTTTTCGCTTTGGTATCAACTTGCTGACGCCTATCTCAAAGGTGGAGCCTTCGACTTTCCACCTAACGCTGCGCACCCCGATGACCCCCCAAGATGGGTCGATTATCTCTTTCTGTCGTTCAATACTCAGTCCACGTTCGGACCAACGATTGAGGGAATTCGAACTCGACCGGTGAAGGTCATGATGATCATGCAGATCTCACTTTCCCTCGTCGTGCTCGTTGTTCTGGTTGCGCGAATCATCATCGCCCCAACCTGACCCGATTCCTCACAAACTCCCTAGATCAGAACAACTGATCTGTGTAGTCATTCGTTCCGTGATTCGTTGGAATGAACGCAGCTTGCACGCCAAGCGAGCCGTATCCACTCGCCGCAATTTGCTCTTCGGCTTCAGCAAAGTGCTGGTCCCAAGCATCCTCGGGACTTGATTCGAGGAAGTGAAGAACTGTCACGATTCCATCGACCCCATCAAGTTCTCGAACATGGGCGAGTTTGTCGGGAGGAAGCGGACGGGGTGCAAACCGTGTCGCAACAGCAACATCGCCCGTAACGACCGAAGGCAGATACTCATTCGTGAGCCATGCATCTAACCGGTCTCGGTCGCCATCTTTGGCATCGATGACTTGGATGACCATTCCTTTGTAGGGCTGCACCAACGTGTGCACGACGCGCGGAACTCCATCGTCTCGATACGTCGCTCCAAGAAAATCGCTAAATGAAGTGAAGACGTGGCTTCGTTCTTCAAGCGGGTTCTGATCAGGACCCCGATAGCTTCCGCGACCCTCGGCATGAAGTCGACGATTCGCACCAAGTGACCATTGCTCGTGATCTTCAATTCGGCCGTCGTTGATCCAGTAAATCCCGATGTACTTTCCTGCCTCAAGCGGATCAGCAACACGCGATCCGATCGGGCCGCGTAAATGTTGGATCGAACGCGGAGAAACAAAACGACGGCATGAGAACATCCACGGCATCACCATGGCCCCAGTAATCATGTGATCATCTTCGTACCAGCGGTTGTAACCAACAACGTGTTCCGGAGTTGGCTCAACCCATGTAATGAGTGCACCACCAACAATTGGGTCGTGCGGGCCCACCGAGGGCAGGTGCCGGTAGGCCGGGTCATTCCCCGGTTCGTATGCAGTGTCTGATGCCATTGGTTCCCCCTAGAACGCATTGCGCGAACCCCGAGAGACTGACACGAATGACCATCTCGATGACGACCGACTGAAGAGTGTTGATGAGTCCGTGAACTCGTGAACCATCCGCTTGGCGGATCTGGTGTCAGACCCCGACAAGATCCATTGCGTCGGCCGTCAACTCGATAGACCGAAGTCGTCCCTCGATTGTCGGAGACTGGAAACACACCATGAGCTCATCGGCATCGGCATAGGCCGTGAACTCAAGCAGTTGCTCTCGGACCGACTCGGGAGTTCCAACCGCGGTGTGTTTCATCATCGCGGCAATCTGCGCGCCTTGAGGCGACGCGAGGATGCGATCGACCTCGGCATCGGGAACCTCAACATTCGGCTTCAACAAGAACCGACGAAGGCGAGCTCGGCGAGTGGTGGTGAATTCGTCCTGCGCCTCTTGCTCAGTGTTTGCCGCAATGACATTCACACCAGCAATGACATGCGGTCGATCAAGTTGTTCTGAGGGGCGGAAGTTCGCCCGATACAGAGCAACCGCTTCGCGCAGCTGATGTGGCGCAAAGTGCGAAGCAAATCCGTATGGCAAACCAAGAACTGCTGCAAGTTCCGCACCAAAAAGCGAGGAACCCAAAATGTAGAGAGGGACGTGTGTGCCGCGACCAGGCGTTGCATTCAC
>JAEMTX010000090.1:0-1669 GCA_016462055.1 Acidimicrobiia bacterium
GCGAGTTCATCGATTGCCTCGCGTTCGGTGTCGACTACTTCACGGAGTTCTTTCGCGATTTCGTCGTAAATGCCACCGAGGTCATGACTTTCGAGCGTTTCACGACGCTTGCGTCGGAGTTCGTCCATCATTTCTCGCAAGCCCTTCATGCGCTCGCCGTTATCGGACTCGAAACCCTCTTGCATCATGCGGCGCAGCGCGGCGTTGATATCGCCGTGATACAGCAGATCGTCAGTGATTTCGTCGAAGATGTCGGTGGCATCGAGATCGAATCCGACCTGTGTGCCATCCCACCGCGAGTACTGAACCCGATTGGCTCTGCCCATAGAGGCACCGTACCGGGAATACTGCAGGTATGACCGACCCAGCCCTTTGGGGCATTGCTTCAACCGCCGCCGGCTCCGAAGGGCTGTCAGATCGAAGCGACTGGTCGACCCTCACCGCCGAAGGCACTCTTCCTAATTCCATGATCGGCAGTGGGTTCGGTTTCGAATACCGCTCTGACCTGCCGATGCTGGCCGAGGCCGGCATTCCCACGATGCGGTGGACACTTGATTGGTCACGGCTCGAACCCCGTCCTGGCCATTGGGACAGCGATGCGATCGATCACATCACCGACGTTCTGACAGTCGCCCGAGCCGCCGGCATCGACGTCTGGGCGGTGCTGCACGATGGCCCGTTGCCGGGTTGGTTCTCCGAGGATCAGCGCGGTTTCGACGATAGCGACGGCCTTCGCCTCACCTGGCCTCGCCATGTTGATCGCGTCGCAGAAACCTTTGGCCATCTCGTTGCTGCGTGGGTGCCGATTCTTGATCCCTACACACGAGCCCTTGAAGGACACCTCATCGGCAGTCGACCGCCCTACAAAAGCGACCCGGGAAAGTTCCTCGAGGCGCTGCTGACCTTGCACCGTGCGTCGTTCGAGGCCAACCGTCTGCTGTGCAGCGGTACTCCCCCGGTTGCCGTGTGCATCGATACGTGTCCGGTAGAGCCCGGCGTGATGTCACGTGCACCCGATGAACGCGATGCTGCGCGCAAACGCGTTGAGTCCGTTGATCGTTTGCGATTTGGTTCCTGGGTTCGCGAACTCAACGACGGCGTCATTTCTATTCCTGGCCTTGCCGAACGAGAAATCGACGGACTAGCCGGCGCGTATGACCTCGTTGGCTTCACCTACCGCGGCGGCTCAACGTTGTTTGCCGACGGAACCACCAAGCCCTACCCCATCGATGCTCCCGTCACACCCGATGGACGAGCGCCGTGGACCGAAGGTCTCGGCGTCACCATTCGCCGTCTCGCCGACAACTTCCCAGGCCGGAAGTTTGCGGTCCTCGGAACCGGACTCACCGCCCATGAAGACGACCGCCGCGCCGAGGTTCTCGCCGGATCAATCTTTGAAACCCAGCGCGCCGCAGACGACGGCATCGTCGTCACCAATGCGTTCTGGGAGTCAGGCATTGACGGATGGACACCCGAATGCGGATTCGAAGTGCCAGATGGCGTGTTCGATCGCAATCGAGACCCGCGCGTCAGTGCAGAATTACTGCGCGCCGCACCTTGCTGACGTGCGATGCTCTCGACGTGAGTACTGAACAGAGCAACGCCGACCGTTCGCCTCAAGACATCGCCAAAGAGGCCGCCGGTCGTCATGCCGCCAGTTATGTCACCG
>JAEMTX010000090.1:1769-7664 GCA_016462055.1 Acidimicrobiia bacterium
AAGATCGTGGCGTCAATGTCGCCCCGATTCATCATCGTTGTCGATGAATCCAAACTCGTACCTGCGCTCGGCCCGTTCGGAACACCGCTTGAGGTTCTTGAATTTGCCCCCGGAGTGGTGACGACTGCTGTCGAGGCTCTCGGCGCATCAGCCGTAACCACGCGAGATCGACGCAGCGATAACGGCAATCTCATCATGGACGCGCAGTTCGGCACTATTGCCGACCCGGTTGCACTCGGTATTGCCCTTGCCATTACACCTGGCATCGTCGAACACGGAATCTTCCCCGGCGCAATGGTGGAACGCATTGTGATTGCGGGCCTCGACGGCGTTCGCGAACTGGTCAACAACCAGCGCTAATTCACAACCTGTGGTCAGCCGCGACCGCGATATTGCGCTCGTGCGCCCACCGCGTCTTTGTTGAGTCGCTTCGAAAGGTGCAGGCCTTCGAGAACGAACTCCACCGCGCTGGCAACAACTTCTGGTGACTGGTCGCCGCCCGTGAGTGTGGTGATATGCGGAGCAAGAGCTGGAATATCGGCCAGCAATGCGACGTAGTCGGCAGACGAAACGTCTTCGCCAGCATTCACGAGGCGATCGCCATCGAAGGAGTCGACGACCTCACGCAGATTCTCGATGGCAATGTGCTCACGGAAGACCCCAAGCACGGCGGCCTTAAGGATCTGCTCGACAACAAGCCCTTCACGACCTTCTTCGATCGTTTCGATTTCGACTTTGCCGATTGTTGATGCGGCGAGCGCATCAAGATCGGAAACCCTCGGGACCACGATTGTTTCCCCATGCTGCAGAGCACGGCGCATGGCATTGGCCTGCAGTGTTTCGAGGTTCGACACCGTTAAACGAACAGAAACACCTGAACGCTGATTGATATGCGGGCTTCGACGCGCAAGTTGCGAGAACTCGGCCACGATTTCGGTCATGTACGCCGGCAGACGCACTTCGAGTCCGGGCACCGCGAGATCGCGCGCCTCTTGCAAGGCAATCGTGACTTCAGTCGCGACCGTGAGCGGATAATGGGTGCGAATCTGCGAACCGAAACGATCCTTCAGTGGCGTAATGAGCCGACCGCGGTTGGTGTAGTCGTCGGGGTTGGCCGACGCGAACAACAAGACATCGAGTGGAAGTCGAAGCTTGAAGCCACGGATCTGCACGTCGCGCTCTTCAAGAACGTTCAGTAGACCGACCTGGATGCGTTCAGCGAGATCGGGAAGTTCGTTAATGGCGAAGATGCCACGGTTGGTGCGAGGAACGAGACCGAAGTGAATGGTCTCTTCATTTGAGAGATGGCGACCTTCGGCGATCTTGATGGGATCGACCTCGCCGATGAGATCGGCGATCGAGGTGTCGGGGGTGGCGAGCTTCTCGCCGTAACGCTCGTCTCGGTGCACCCAACTGATTGGGGTGGCATCGCCCATCTCGGCCACGAGGTCGCGAGCGGGCTTTGAGACGGGCCCATATGGGTCGTCATTGATCTCTGAGCCCGCCACGATCGGCATCCACTCGTCGAGCAGATCGGTGAGCGACCGGATCATGCGAGTCTTGGCCTGACCGCGTTCACCGAGGAAGATCACGTCGTGTCCGGCGAGGATCGCATTCTCAAGTTGCGGAAGAACGGTGTCTTCGTAGCCAAGAACACTGTCGAACAGCGGTTCCCCGGCTTTGATCCGTTCAATCGCGTTCTGACGGAGCTCGTCCTTTACGGAACGACTCACCCAGCCAGATGCGCGCAGTTCTCCGAGAGTGGTCGGACGCTCAGACATCGATTCCTCTCCTGCCGGACCCGATGGCCGGACGATGGACGACTCAACCTACCGCCGACGCCCCCACCTCGGGCGAGCCGAAGCCGAAAAGAGCGGCCGCAGGGTTCGCCCCTCACCATTGTCGGTGAGTAGCGTGATCTCACTTGGTCTTGGCTCTGCCGGACTAAGACCAGTTCCAGTCACAGCCGCTTCTAAGAAAGGTTTGCTAGTGACAGCAACCAAGGAACCGCCAGCGCTAACTCCGGACATTTCGTCCCCGACGATTCGCAAGGCCAACCGACGCAGCACCTTCGCCATTATCGACCTCTACAAGTCATCAGTGGGCAAGAAATGGATCATGGCTCTCACCGGCATCATGCTGATGGGGTTCGTGCTCTTCCACATGATCGGCAACCTCAAGATGTATCTCGGGGCCGAGGATTTCAACCACTACGCAGAGTTCCTGCGTGAGTTGCTTGTGCCGATCATTCCGCCGACAGGTGTGCTTTGGATCTTTCGCCTTGGCCTCATCGGCGCATTCGGTCTGCACATTCAGTCGGCCTACGCGCTTACCCGCATTAATCAGAAGGCACGACCGGTCAACTACAAGTCACCACGTGACTATGTGGCGGTGACTTGGGCGGCGCGCACCATGCGCTGGAGCGGCATCATCGTCGGCCTTTTCCTGCTGTGGCATCTGGCCGATCTGACGTGGGGCTGGGCTAACCCAGCCTTCGTCAACGGAAACCCATACGCCAACGTTGTAACCAGTCTTGGCCGTGCACCCGTTGCTGCGCTGTACATCCTCGCCAACCTCGCACTCGGCGTTCACCTCTACCACGGTGCCTGGAGCATCTTCCAGAGCCTTGGCTCGATGAGCGCAAGATTTAACCCCCGACATAATCCGCTTCGCCGTGGTTTCGCTGCTGGATTCGCGATTCTCGTGGCTGGCATCAACATCACGTTTCCGATCGCCGTGCTTACCGGCGTCGTCGGCTGAAGGAGCATCAGATGAGCACAATTACTCTTGACTCCAAGGTCCCGTCAGGTCCCATCGAGGATCGTTGGACGAACCACAAGTTCAACATGAAACTCGTGAACCCCGCTAACAAGCGGAAGTTCACGGTGCTCGTGGTCGGCACCGGTCTTGCCGGTGCAGCGGCTGCAGCGACACTCGCCCAACTCGGTTACCAAGTGAAGTGCTTCACCTTTCATGACTCACCGCGTCGTGCGCATTCAATTGCTGCGCAGGGTGGCATCAACGGTGCAAAGAACTATAAGAACGACGGCGACAGCGTTCATCGTTTGTTCTACGACACGGTCAAGGGCGGCGACTTCCGTTCACGCGAGTCAAACGTTCACCGTCTCGCCGAGCTCAGCGTCAACATCATTGATCAGTGTGTGGCACAGGGTGTTCCCTTTGCCCGTGAATACGGCGGTCTTCTCGACAACCGCTCATTCGGTGGCGCGCAGGTCAGCCGCACGTTCTACGCACGTGGGCAAACCGGTCAGCAACTTCTGCTCGGTGCCTATCAGGCCCTTATGCAGCAGGTGTCGCTTGGCAATGTGGAACTCCACACCAAGACCGAGCTTCTCGATGTCGTGACCAAAGACGGAGTTGCCGCTGGCATCGTCACTCGCGACCTCGTCACCGGCGACATCCGCAGCTGGGCGGGTCACGCAACGCTGCTGTGCACCGGCGGCTACGGCAATGCCTTCTACCTGTCGACCAACGCCATGAACTCCAACGTCACGGCATCTTGGCGAGCACACAAGAAGGGCGCACTGTTCGCGAACCCTTGTTACACACAGATCCACCCGACCTGCATCCCGGCCAGCGATGAATTCCAGTCGAAGCTCACGCTTATGTCTGAGTCGCTTCGTAACGACGGCCGCATCTGGGTACCAAAGGAGTTCGACGACAACCGTGCTCCGGAAAATATTCCGGAAGAAGACCGCGACTACTTCCTCGAACGCAAGTACCCGTCTTTCGGCAACCTCGCACCGCGTGACATCGCGTCACGTAACGCAAAGCAGGTTGTTGACGAAGGCCGTGGTGTTGGCCCAATCAAGAACGGCGTGTATCTCGACTTCGCCGAATCAATTGGCCGTCTTGGCGAGAACGTTGTGTTCGAGCGTTATGGCAACTTGTTCGACATGTACGAGCGCATCACCGACGAGAACCCGATGAAGATGCCAATGCGCATCTACCCGGCTTCGCACTACACAATGGGTGGCCTGTGGGTTGACTACAACCTCATGACCAACATCCCTGGTTTGTACGCGCTCGGTGAAGCCAACTTCTCCGATCACGGGGCAAACCGTCTAGGCGCTTCCGCTCTTATGCAGGGCCTGGCCGATGGTTACTTCGTTGCTCCGAACACGATCAGCGATTACCTCGCTGGCCTGCTCGGCAAGACCCCCGTGGGCACCGACGATCCCGCATTCAGCACGTCAGTGGCTGCTGTGCAAGACGACATGCGTCGTTGGATCGCTGTTGGTGGCACCAAGTCACCGGAGTATTACCACCGTGAACTCGGCAAGATCGTTTGGGATTACTGCGGTATGACCCGCGATAAGAACGGTCTCGAGAAGGCACTCTCTGAGATCCCTGCCTTGCGCGAAGAGTTCGAAAAGAACGTTCGTGTGCTTGGTGATCCCGATGGCATCAACCAGTCGCTCGAAAAAGTCGGCCGCGTTGCCGACTTCTTCGAACTCGGCGAATTGATGTGTCGCGATGCGCTTATGCGCGAGGAATCATGCGGCGGTCACTTCCGTGTTGAACATCAGACCGAAGAAGGCGAAGCCAAGCGTGACGACGAGAACTTCTCATTCGTCGGGGCATGGAAATGGGAAGGTACGGGAACAACCTCGACCCTTCACAAAGAGCCTCTCGTGTTTGAATCCGTTAAGCCCGTCGAGCGCAGTTACAAATAACCAGGAGCCATTGTGAATCTCACACTCAAGGTCTGGCGCCAGAGCGGTCCTACCGATCCCGGCCACTTCGAGACCTACGAAACAACCGATGTGAAGGACGAGATGTCCTTCCTTGAGATGCTTGACGTCGTCAACGAGAACCTCATCGCCGACGGCCACGAGCCCATCACCTTCGACAGCGATTGTCGTGAAGGCATCTGTGGCACTTGTGGCCTCATGATCAACGGACAGGCCCACGGTCCCCAGAAGGGCACCACGACCTGTCAGTTGCATATGCGTAAGTTCCACGATGGCGAGACCGTCACCATCGAACCGTGGCGCGCTGCTGCGTTCCCGGTACTGAAGGACCTCATGGTCGATCGCAGCGCCTTCGACGCCATCATCGAATCCGGCGGTTTCATCACCGCCGATACCGGTGGCCCTCGCGATGCCAACGAGATCCTCATCCCGAAGATCGCGGCCGACTCCGCCATGGACGCCGCTGCGTGCATCGGCTGTGGTGCATGTGTAGCGGCCTGCCCAAACGGCGCTGCTCAGTTGTTCACTTCAGCCAAGCTCGCTCACCTCAACCTGCTGCCACAAGGTCAGGCCGAACGCTGGAAGCGCACCGAGGACATGGTCGAAACCATGGAGATGTTCTTCGGATCATGCACGAACTACGGCGAATGCCAAGAAGCGTGCCCGAAGGAAATTCCGATCGACTTCATCGCCATGATGAATCGCGACTTCCTCAAGTCGAAGTTCAAGAACCGCAAGCTCCAGGGTCAGCGCTGATCAGTTTCTGAGTCGCCCACCTGCGGCATTCTCGCCCGGCGTCGAACCACTTCCTTATGGGAGTAGGCGGCGCCGGTCGTCGTTTTGCGGCGCTACTCGGCGAAGTGCTTGCCCTTGGGGTTGTTCCGGCGGTGGCGAAGGAATTCGATCGCTACTGGCAGCAACGAACAAAAACTAGAGCACTTGCAATCCAGATATGCAAGTTTGGTTGCAGAATTGGTGCAATCCTTGTCTCGCAAGCGTTGCACAACTCAGTGTTCGCATATTTAGTAAACCATGCTTCGCAATTTTACACACACCAAGTTTGCACATGTGCACGCCAGGTTGTGTTCTGCAAAGACCAAATGCAAACTCAACGTGTTGTGCAAAAGTGCATATGCACAAATAGTGTGCAAAACGCCATACATGAACATGCGAAATAAGT
>JAEMTX010000282.1 GCA_016462055.1 Acidimicrobiia bacterium
GCCGTGCACCGATCAGCCCTGCGGGCACCGCCCAAAACGCAATGACATAGAGATCGTCAGGATCGCCGCCACGCGCCCGCCAGCGTTTGCGACCAAGTTCAACCGCAGCGAGAACGCCGAGGGCAATCATCAACCCGTACATGCGGAAAGGGCCAAGTTGGTTTGACGAAGGGCTCGGAATGGAAGCGAGAAGGTCAATCACGAAATCACAACGCTTCATTGGCTATGGCATAGAGATCTTCGAACCCCGCCGTGACTGCCGACTCGAGACCAAGAACTCCAGGCAGGAGGTTGTCGCAATAGAAACGAGTAACGGTGATGCGAGCGTTCAAGTACTCGGCGTCACCAACGCCGGCGTCGATATCGGCCTTGGCGGAAAGTGCGGAGTCGGCAAGGTAACGAGCGCCCACGAGCAGACCAAACATGCGCAGGAATGGCGTTGCGCCCGCAAGCGCATTGCGAACATCGGCTACTCCATGTTCGGTGAGCCACATCACTGTGTTGCGCACACAGCCCAACGATTCGTCGATGCGATCACGAATGCCGGCGAACTCAGCGCCCGCGGCATCGAGACGAGCAACCAGCGAACTGATTTGCGTGAGGTAGTCATCCATGACTCCCCCAGCGCGCATCGGCAGCTTGCGTCCGACCAAATCCATGGCTTGGATTCCGTTGGTGCCCTCGTAGATAGCGGTAATTCGTGCATCACGGAAATGCTGTGGAACGCCA
Source organism: Acidimicrobiia bacterium (assembly GCA_016462055.1). Lineage (GTDB taxonomy): Bacteria > Actinomycetota > Acidimicrobiia > Acidimicrobiales > Acidimicrobilacustridaceae > Acidimicrobilacustris. The sequence continues at coordinate 730 of JAEMTX010000282.1, forward strand.
GACTCTTCGATGTAGCCCATACCGCCATAGACCTGAATGGCCAACGACGTCGCTTCCATGCCCATATCGGTGCCGAAACCCTTCGACACCGGAATGAGCAGTTCGACCAGTTCCTGATTGCGCTGACGAACATCTTCATCGGGATGATGGTTCGCCATATCAAGTGCATACGCATTCACGTAAATGATTGCTCGCAACGCATCGATGATCGATCGCATCGTGAGCAACATGCGGCGCACATCAGGAAGGTCAATGATGTAACTCATTCCACCGTCTTCAGGCGCCGGAACAACGGGAGCGCGACCCTGGCGTCGTTCTTGGGAATACTGCAGCGCGTCTTGGTAGGCCCGCTCGGCGAGCGCCAGTCCCTCAAGACCAACCGATAGCCGCGCGCTATTCATCATCGTGAACATGTAACTCATGCCGCGATTTTCTTCACCAATGAGATACGCGATCGCGCCGTCGTCTTCGCCAAATGACATGACGCATGTGGGCGATGCCTTAATGCCCATCTTGTGCTCGATGGAAACAACCTTGACGTCGTTGCGCGCACCGAGCGACCCATCGTCATTTACCAAGTACTTCGGCACGATGAAACAGGAAATGCCCTTGGTGCCGGCTGGTGCATCGGGAGTGCGAGCGAGCACGAGGTGGACGATGTTTTCGGCCATGTCGTGTTCGCCAAACGAGATGTAGATCTTTGTGCCAGTGACGCGATAGGTGCCGTCGGCTTGCGGCACGGCTTTCGTGCGCACCGCGCCAACGTCGGAACCAGCTTGTGGTTCCGTGAGGTTCATGGTGCCGGTCCATTCGCCGGTGACCATGCGCTTCAGATACTTCTCTTTCTGCTCTTCGTTGCCGTGATGCATAAGCAGATCGATTGCACCTTGCGTAAGCAACGGCGCCATCGAAAACGCCATATTCGCTGAGGAGATGAATTCCTGCATGACGATGCCAACCAGCCACGGGAATCCGCCGCCGTCGTACACCTCGGGGAACGGGACGCCGCCCCAACCGGCATCGACATACTGGCGATAGGCGTCGATAAAGCCATCGGGAGTGCGCACAGAATTCGTTGCCGGTTCGAAGACGGAACCAACGATGTCGCCAATGCGATTAAGGGGGGCGATGACTTCAGCGACAAAGCGGGCGTTCTCTTCAAGAACACCCTTGATGGTGTCGCCATCGAGTGCCGAGTAAGCCGGCAGGGCGCAGAGGCCATCGAGATCGACGAGGTGATCAAGGACGTAGTTGACGTCGCGTAACGGGGGTCGGTAGTCAGCCATTCCTGCAGGCTAGAGGCCCCCGACCGTGCCATGCTCTGCCCATGAGCACTCCCGGTAGTGAACTTTCTTGGCAGGGTCCCG
>JAEMTX010000006.1 GCA_016462055.1 Acidimicrobiia bacterium
CCCCCACACCGGAGCGACGACCAATTGCGCAAGTGAGAACGAGGCCGACAACAAACCGATAACCGCCGCTCCTGCACCGAATCGTTCGGCATACTGCGGAAGGATCGGGAGAACGATGCCGAATCCAATGAGATCAACGGCGACGGTTGTCCAAATGACCCAGAACCCGCGCGGGACTGACTGCCGTGCCGGCTTCTCTGCCATCAGGCGGGTCGGACCTGGGTGCCGTCGGCGGTGTCTTCCACAAGCCAACCAGCGGCGGTGAGCTCATCTCGAATGGCGTCGGCGGCGGCCCAATCTTTCGATGCACGAGCCTCGTCACGAGCTTTGGCCCGTTCACGGATCTCGGCCGGAACTTCTTCGCCACCGTTATTGAGCACAAGACCGACCGCACGGCAGATTTCGAGCGCTGCCGCAGCGAGCGGAGCCGCCGAAACGTTGTCACCAGCATCGAGCGCTGTATTGGCCTGACCCACGAGACCAAACAGCAGCGCCACCGCTGCTGGTGTATCGAGATCGCGGTCCATCGCAACTCGGAACGCTTCGATCGATGGGCCATCGGGTTTGCCGTCTAAGCCCGCGTTCGAGGCTCGTCGAGCGAACGCATCGAGGCGTCGTAATGCAGCAGACGCATCGTCGGTCGTTGCGTGCGTGACTTCGACAGGCGTGCGGTAGTGCGATCGAAGAACGAGCAGGCGATACGCGCGCGGATCGGTGGATTCAACAAGATCAAGGAGATTGGTGAAGTTGCCGAGGCTCTTCGACATCTTTTCGCCACTCACTTCAACAAAACCGTTGTGCATCCAATGTCGCGCAAAGGTTCGGCCAGCGGCCAACGCCTGAGCGCGTTCATTCTCGTGATGCGGGAACGCGAGGTCTTGTCCGCCACCGTGAAGGTCGAAACCATCACCTAAGAGATCAAGCGACATCACAACGCATTCGGTATGCCAACCCGGGCGACCCTCGCCCCATGGCGATGGCCATGAAGGTTCGCCGGGCTTGGTGAACTTCCACAATGCGAAATCGATGGGCGAGTGTTTGTGGTCGGCCACTTCGACGCGCGCACCCGCCTGCAGCGATTCGATTGACTGTCGGGCCAGCAACCCGTAATCCGCAACCGAAGTGGGACTGAAGTACACGCCGTCGTCAGAGACATACGCGACATCACGCGTAATGAGATCGGCAATGAGTTCGACCATTTGATGGACATAGGCAGTGGCATGAGGATCGGAAGTGGGGCGTTCGACGCCGATGGCTTCCATGGCCTTCCACCACACCTGTTCACACTTTTGTGCGATGTCGGACCAGTCACGACCCTCGTCGTTGGCCCGCTTGATGATCTTGTCGTCGATGTCGGTGATATTCGAGACGTAGTTGACCTCGAGCCCGGTCCAGGTGAGATACCTGCGCAACACATCGAACACCAGCGAGAAACGACCGTGACCCAAATGGGGCGGGCCGTAGACCGTTGGTCCGCACACGTACATCGAGACCTTCCCCGGTTCACGGGGTTCGAAGGGCACAACCTTGCCCTGAGCGGTATCGAAGAGATGCAACACGACTGGCAACGCTACCTGTCCCTCCGCCCCCTCCTGCGAGTCCGCACGTGAGTCGCAGGGGTGGGGCGAACTAGCGTGATCGGGTCATGACATCGGCCACCCCCTCTCCGCGAAACACTTGGACTGTCCCCCAAAAGCCCGACCTTGAGGGCCTTGAAGCTCGCTGGGGCGCTACCTGGGATGCCGACGGCACCTATTCCTTCGATCGCACCGCCACCCGAGATGGCGTGTACTCGATCGACACGCCACCGCCGACAGTCAGTGGCTCACTTCACGTCGGCCATGTCTTCAGTTACACCCACACCGACACCATCGCTCGTTACCAGCGCATGCGCGGCAAGTCCGTGTTCTACCCAATGGGTTGGGACGACAACGGTCTGCCCACCGAACGCCGAGTGCAGAACTACTACGGCGTGCAGTGCGACCCGTCGCTTGCCTACGACTCGAACTTTACAACCCCCATCCCCATGGCTGATCGCCCGAAGGATGAACAGAAGAAGCTCCCGGCGCAAATCAGCCGGCGCAATTTCATCGAACTGTGTACGACCCTCACTGCGGAAGATGAAAAGGCGTTCGAGAAACTGTTCCGCACGCTTGGCCTTTCAGTTGACTGGTCGCTCACCTACGCCACAATCGACGATCGCTGTCGTCGCGTTGCCCAACGTGCGTTCCTTCGCAATCTTGCGCGCGACGAGGCCTACCAAGCCGAGGCTCCCGTGCTGTGGGATGTCGACTTCCGATGCGCAGTCGCACAGGCCGAACTTGAAGATCGCGAAATGCCCGGCGCGTATCACCGCCTGCCGTTCGTTCGCACTGATAACAGCGAACTCATCTACATAGAAACAACCCGCCCCGAACTTCTTGGAGCATGCGTTGCGCTCGTTGCTCACCCCGACGATGAGCGCTACAAGCCACTGTTCGGTTCGACCGTGAGCACGCCGCTGTTTGGCGTCGAAGTTGAAATCAAGGCGCATGAGTTAGCCGATCCTGAAAAAGGTTCGGGCATTGCGATGATTTGTACGTTCGGTGATCTCACCGACGTCATCTGGTGGCGCGAACTGCAACTTGAAACTCGTTCAATCATCAGCCTCGATGGCCGCATACAGTCCGAAGCCCCGGAATGGATCATGGGCGCTGGCGATGCTGCTGTTGCCGCCTATTCCGAACTCGCGGGCAAGACCATCAAACAAGCCCAGGTGCGCATCGTTGACTTGTTGCGTGACAACGGTCAGCTCGACGGAGAACCAAAGCCGATCACTCACCCAGTGAAGTTCTTCGAGAAGGGCGATCGCCCCCTCGAGATCCTCACCAGTCGTCAGTGGTACCTGCGCAATGGCGGTCGCGATCTTCCGCTTCGCGAAGCGCTGCTTGAACGCGGCAAAGAACTTCACTGGCATCCGCCGCATATGCGCGTTCGCTACGAGAACTGGGTGAATGGCCTGAACGGCGACTGGCTCGTTAGTCGCCAGCGTTTCTTCGGCGTGTCATTCCCCATTTGGTATCCGCTCGATGCCGATGGTTCGCCTCTTCACGATCAACCCATTACTGCTGACGAAGCAGCGCTTCCGATCGACCCGGCTACCGATACGCCCGGTGGCTACACCGAAGCGCAACGCGATGTTCCCGGCGGTTTCACCGGCGATCCCGATGTCATGGATACATGGGCAACCTCTTCGCTCACTCCACAGATCGCCACCGGTTGGGGCGAGGACGACGACCTGTTCGCTCGCACCTTCCCAATGGATATGCGACCGCAAGCCCACGAGATCATCCGCACCTGGTTGTTCTCGACAACAGTTCGCTCGCATCTTGAGCACAACTCGATTCCCTGGCGCAACGCCAGCATTTCGGGTTGGGTGCTCGACCCCGATCGTAAAAAGATGTCGAAGTCCAAAGGCAATGTCGTCACTCCCCTGCATCTACTTGAGGAATACGGCTCTGACGCCGTTCGCTATTGGGCAGCAAGTGCACGTCCTGGCACCGACACGGCGTTCGACGAAGGACAGATGAAGATCGGTCGTCGACTCGGCATCAAGTTGCTCAATGCCAGTCGTTTCGCCCTTGGCCTTGGTTCTGAAGATGGCGTGGCCCAGATCCACGATCCATCAGCCATTACCGAACCCCTCGACCGAGCAATGCTCGCCGATCTTGCTGCACTCGTCGACGATGCCACAACGGCATTCGATGGTTACGACTACGCCCGCGCACTCGAGCGCACTGAAGCATTCTTCTGGCAGTTCTGCGATCAGTACCTCGAACTGGTCAAAACCCGCGCGTACGGAAGTCGTGGCGACGACGCCGCTCGATCAGGTCAAGCGGCGTTGCAACTCGCGTTGTCGACGCTGCTCCGTCTGTTCGCTCCGTTCCTTCCGTTTGTCACCGAAGAAGTGTGGTCGTGGTGGCAGAGCGGTTCGGTGCATCGTGCTTCGTGGCCCGACGCATCAGAACTTCGTGACACGGCCGCCGACGGCAGCCCCCTTGCGTATGCAATGGGTGCAGAGATCCTCAGTGCAGCGCGTCGCGCCAAGACCGAAGCGAAGCGCTCGCTCAAGTGGCCCGTCGATGCAATTGATGTCAGCGACACCGCTCCACGAACTGAAGCATTCCAATCGGTGCTCGATGATGTTCGCGAAGCAGCAAACGCAACGTCAGTCAGCGTCACCGTCGGCGCCGAAGCCAGCGTCAATGTGACGCTCGCTGCCGATCCCAACGCCGTCTGACGGAGGCATATGCGCTTTCGCTGCTGCGGAAGGTGGCGGAGGCTTTGGTGGAGCTTGCTCAGTAAGAACCACCTGAGTCGGCGCTCCGGCATAGGCAAACGAAATTCCGCGCTCGTCGAAGGTTTCTTTCAGACGTGCGCGTAGTTCGCGCAGCACGCCGAACTGCGCGGCGGGTTCGGTCTTAATGACCATCCGAACGTGAACGCCGTCGGAGTCGAATTCTTGGATGCCCCAGATCTCGGCGCGCTCCATGATCTGGCCTGACCATTCCGCATCAGCCTGAATGGCGTCGGCGACTTCCTGCATGACATCGCTGATCGCATTGATGTCGGCGTCGTAGGGAAGCACAACATCAATAAGGGCTCGTGCCCATTCTTGGCTCTTATTCGCAACCTTCACGATCTGCCCATTGGCAACATGCCACATCGTTCCCTCTGGGTCACGAATATGAGTGGCTCGCAACGTGATGCGCTCGACGATTCCCTTCGCGCCACCACCAACATCGATCGTGTCACCAACGCCGAATTGATCTTCAGCAACGATGAAGAATCCGCTAATGAAATCGCGGACCATCGTTTGCGTGCCAAAGCCGAGAGCAACGCCCACGATTCCGGCCGTCGCTAGGAGTGGGCCGAGGCTGATACCCAACACCTCGAGAATAAAAAAGAGTGCGATGAACCAAACGAGCGCAGTGCCGATGGAACGAAAGACCGCCGTAAGCGTCTCAAGTCGAGCCTCGGTCCGTTGCGAACTATCGCCAGAAGTGAGAATCGCTTCCGAAGTGCGTCGACGTAAATTGCCTACACCACCACGTTTCGCCGTGGATCCAGCCGCCAGCAAACGATTCATCGATCGAGAAATCATCCAGCGCACAATGATTGCCGCGAGCGCCGCACCGATGATGATCACAAGAATTGTTAGTGGCTTGGCAACAAACCACTCTGCGACCCGAGCCCACCGTTTGGAACCGGTCCAGTCAAAGACCTGCTCACAAAGCCAGCCCGTGTTATCGCCACATGCGTTCTGGAGTGCTGCTGGGTCGGTGGCGGCGAGAAGCGATGAACTGATCACGGACTATGACGGTACGCGAAACGGGACCCCCTCAGGGGTCCCGTTCGAGAATTCAGCACTGCGCAGGGTTCAGGACGCCAGGTTGGCGTTCACGAAGTCCCAGTTGATGAGGTTGTCGAGGACAACTTCGATGAACTTGGCCCGTGCATTGCGGTAATCGATGTAATAGGCGTGTTCCCACACATCGATCGTGCAGAGTGCCTTGGCGCCATGCTTCATGGGAAGGTCGGCGTTAGGGGTCTTCATGATGGCGAGCTTGCCGTCTTTTTCGACGAGCCATGCCCAACCGGAACCGAACTGTGTAAGACCGGCGTCGGTGATCTGTGCGCGGAATGCGTCGTAACCACCAAAGTCGGCAGCAATGCGATCGGCGATTGCGCCGGTCGGCTGGCCGCCACCGTTCGGTGACAAGCAGTTCCAGAAGAACGTGTGATTCCAGACCTGAGCCGCATTGTTAAACAGCGGTCCTTCGGCCTTCATGATGATGTCTTCAAGTGAAGCGTTTTCATCGGCGGTGCCGGCGACAGCCTTGTTCAAGTTGTCGACGTAGGTCTGATGGTGCTTGCCGTAGTGGTATTCCATGGTCTCGGCACTGATTGTCGGTGCGAGCGCATCTTGGGCGTACGGCAGAGCGGGAAGCTCGAAAGCCATGAAGGTTCCCTTCCTCGGAAGTTCGTTGGTGAGAATCCGCAATCTAGCGGAGGGTCGCCGCGTTTCCGCAGGCGAGCGGCGACCCTCGCTGGATTAGCGCAGTCCGAGGAGTGACGAACAGCCCGGCCATGCTCCCCAGCCCGAGCCAGCGAGCACCCGTTGAGCAATTTCGATCTGCTGTTCACGAGTGGCGTCGGCGGCCGAGTCAGCGAACTCGGCGCCACCATTCGAAGTCCACGTGCTATCGGCAAACTGAAGCCCACCGGCGAAACCGGTGCCCAGTTCGGTGGCCCAATTGCCACGGGTCTCACAATGAGCGAGGGCGTCCCAGACTCCGGGGTCAGAAGGATCGACCACAACGGCCGGTCGAGTCTGCCCCTGGCGCAGGGCGACCGGGGTGGGGGGAGGCAATGGCGGGAGTGTGGCGAGGGCGGCAGCAATATTGGCCATCGCGGTGTACATGTCGGTGTACTCAACGGTGGTGGTTGCTGCGGAAGAAGGCCCTTCTCCATCGGCACCCGCAGCGCTGGTGACGACGGTGACCATGGAAACCATCATCACTGCGACAAAGGCCAGCGCGGCGACTGCCCCATGGCTGAGACGAACAGAACCGATTGACGACGAACGCACTTCAGACATCTGGTGCTCCTTTCGTGCATCTCCATGAGCTCCGCGACCATCACGGAGACGCCGACCGGGTGAACCCGTTCGTCATGGAACTGCAACAAAGCACCTAAAGGTTTGCGGCCTTTGTCATCAAACTGCAACGACCCTCGGGCCTGTTTTTGTGTGACTTTTGACACGCCCCAAGGCCCCCAAGGGATCGCGCTAGCAGTTCACTACGTTATCCACAAGAGATCCACAGGTGGCAACCACCCAATTTGGGCCCAATTCCAGCTTGGCCAGGCCTTAAACGCCGCTGATTCCGATCGGGCAGCTCACGCCAGTGCCACCAATTCCGCAGTAGCCGTTGGGATTTTTGGCGAGATATTGCTGGTGGTAGTCCTCGGCGTAGAAGAACGGACCCGCCAAGGAAATCTCGGTCGTGACTGCGTCGAAATGCGCAGCCGCCAACATCTCGCCAAAGCGAACCGCGCTCGCCTTGGCGGCATCGAACTGCATTTGGTCAGAGCAATAAATCGCGGAGCGATATTGAGTTCCGATGTCGTTGCCTTGGCGATGGCCTTGGGTCGGATCGTGATTTTCCCAAAAACAACGAAGCACCGCGTCGAGATCGGTCAGCGTGTTGTCCCATGCGACAAGCACAACTTCGGTATGCCCAGTGAGCCCAGAACAGGCCTCTTCATAGGTTGGGTTCGGCGTGTAGCCGCCGGCGTAACCAACGGCAGTCGTGACGACTCCCGGGAGTTGCCAGAACTTTCGTTCTGCTCCCCAAAAGCACCCCATACCAACAACGAGTTGCTCGCAATTGTCGGGAAACGGTGGAGTCATCGTTGTACCAAGCACAAGATGCGTGGGTGACACGGGCATGGTCTGATCGCGCCCAGGAAGCGCAGCAGCGAGGTCGACCATCTCTGGGGTTCGTGAGCCAAAGAACATGATCCAAGGCTACCGCCGAGGCCCCCAATCGAGCCGGGTCCTAGGCTCAGTGAATGCACGTCGAGGCCGTTGAACTGCGAGTGATCGCTTTGCCGATGGTCGCTCCGTTCGTGGCGGCACATGGGACCGTCAGTTCCCGCACCGCAGTACTCGTTCGCATCCTTGGTACCGAGGACGAGGGCTGGGGCGAATGTGCCGCTCTCCCCGAGCCCACCTACAGCGAAGAGTTCGTCGACGGGGCCTACCTTGCGCTGCAAGAACTTCTCGTCCCACGACTGCTCGCAACCAATGGAACCGTGACCGCCACCGATCTCAGTTCGGTCTTCGCCGAAGTGATCGGTCATCCGATGGCGAAAGCATCGATCGAGTTAGCGCTGCTCGATGCACAGGGCCGCCGATCGGAAATCTCGCTAGCGCGAATGTTCGCTCCCCACTCCGCAGACCCCGCGGCGACTGTACCGGCAGGCGTTGCCATCGGATTACTGGCCACACCCGAAGACCTCGCCGCCGAGGTTTCGACACGTGTTGCCGAGGGATACGGGCGCATCAAGATCAAGATCGCCCCCGGTCGAGATATTGATTTCATACAGGCCGCGCGAGATGCTGTCGGCGTTCACATCGAACTGAGTGTCGATGCAAATGGTGCCTACACACTTGATGACGCGAAAATGCTTGCGGGTCTTGATGATTTCGATCTCGCCTACATTGAGCAACCGCTCGCCGCGGACAATCTCTTGAACCATGCCGAATTAGCTCGACGCATTTCAACGCGCATCTGTCTCGATGAATCACTCACATCAGCAACGGTGACCCGTGAAGCACTCGATATGGGTGCGTGTTCGGTGGTGTGCGTCAAAGCCCCTCGTTATGGAAGTTGGGTCGAGGCCGCTTCAGTCCTTGACCATTGCGCGGGTCTCGGAATCGATGCATGGGTAGGCGGAATGCTTGATGGCGGAATTGGTCGAGCCGCGAATATTGCCCTCGCCGCTCATCTCGGGGCTTCACTTACTGGAGACATTGCTGCCACTAACCGTTTCTTCACTGAGGACGTGTGTGCGCCATTCACCGTTGCAGGACCGAGCGGCGGCGGAACGATCACTGTTCCGAGCGGACCGGGACTTGGCATCTCGATCGATGCCGCGGCGCTATCGAAACTTACGTTACGTTCCACCATCATCCGACGCTGAACACGTCGGGGCTCTAATGTCGTCGCCCATGAGCCTTCTTGATCGATTCCGCGTTGATGGCAAAGTTGCCATCGTTACTGGTGCCGGACGTGGCATCGGTGCTGCTTCTGCCCTTGCTCTCGCCGAAGCCGGCGCCGATGTTGCCATCACTGCCCGCACTGCTGACCAGCTTGAAGAGATCGCAACCGCTATCCGCGGTTTCGGACGTCGGGCCTTTGTTCTGCCTGGCGATGTGAACAAACTTGAGTTCCTCGCCGAGTTCGCCAACGCGGCCATCGAAGAACTCGGCAAGATCGACATTGTGGTCAACAACGCAGGCGGGTCACCTCCTGCAGCGATCACCGATGTCACCGCCAAATCGTTTGAGGCAGCGTTTCACTTCAACGTCACGACGGCTCTTGCGATGACACAGGCCTGCATCCCCCAGTTGGTCGAGAACCACGGCTGCGTGGTGAACATTTCCTCGATGGCGGGTCGCACCGCCGCCCGTGGCCTCACCCAATACGGGGTTGCCAAAGCAGCCCTCACCCACCTCACCCGCTATCTCGCTACTGACCTCAACCCAAAGGTGCGCGTCAACGGCATTGCCGTCGGTTCAACGGCAACCTCAGCGCTTGAAACCGTTCTCGTCATGCCCGAAATTCGCGACACCATGATCGCCAACACGCCGCTGCGATTTATCGGCGAGCCCGAAGACATCGCTCTTGGCGTGTTGTATCTCTCGTCGCCGGCGGCGCGTTATGTCACCGGCAAGATCATCGAGATCGACGGCGGTACCGAGTCGAGCACGCTCGAAATGCCGTTTCCCGATTTCTGAATCGGGTTCACAGACTTAAATCGCGACGGTGTCGGTGTTGCGACCAGAACGCAATGTCGTCCCTGGCGTATCGCCAGTGACGTTGCCGTCACGCACGATTGCGACGCCATTGACGATGGTGGCATCGATACCCGTGGCTTCGGAATAGAGACGCCATCCGTTTGCGGGAAGGTCTTGTCGCGGCACAACAGTGCCAGGACCGACTGTGTCGGGATCAAGGATCACGAGATCAGCGAACCATCCTTCGGCCACCTGACCGCGATCGCGCACGCCGTAGAAACGAGCGGGAGCATCAGTAAACAACTGCACCGCTCGTTCGAGCGACATCAGCTGTCGCTTGCGCACCGCTTCAGCGAAGAATCCGGTATGGCATGCGAACGTCTTCATCATGTCGAGATGGGCGCCTGCATCGGATCCGCCGGCGATAACCCGGGGGTCGGATTCAAGCAGTCGAACGCGCTCTACCCACGCCTCATCGTCGGTGCCAATGAATCGAGGTTCAAGACCGGTCTTCAGGTCATCGGCAACCACGATGTCGAGCATCGCATCGATCGGAGCAACGCCCTTTTCGAGAGCAATGTCGGCCACAACACGGCCGACGTACTGCTGCAGTTCGTCTTTCGACACATCGATAATGCGATAGTCAGCGATTGCGGCCAGTGAATGCTGGGGAGGAAGTTGCGCAAGGGCCGCAGCGATCGTTGCCCGCACAGCAGGATCGGCGAGTGCGGCTTTACGCTCGGGCAGTGGAAGATGAATGACATCGCTCACGCCCGGGAGAATGTCGAGCACAAAGCCCGAGGCGAAACACAAGCGCATCCGCATCGGCTCAGGCAAGCACAGGCCCACAACTCGTCCACCCTTTGCCGAAGCCACATCTGACGCCGACAACTTGTTCTCACGCCCGGCTGCGGCAGTTGGATCAGAAGAAACGACCATAACGTTCCAGTTGAGTGAACGCTGCGCAGCAACGCTCATGTCGGCCATCAGATTCATTTCGTCTTCCGTGAAGGTCCCAGCGGCTGACGCGATAAATTCGAGGGAAGTACCCGGGTGTTGTCCGATGGCAGCAGAGAGTGCAATGAATTCGTCACGAGTGGCCCATCGGGATGGAACAGGATTTCCTTGATGATCGCTGTGGCTGTTTGATGCCGTGCTGGAAAATCCCATCCCTCCTTCTTCGATGCTTCGGTGAAGAAGAGCAACCATTGCCGCGATCTGGTCGGGCGTGGCCTCGTAACCAACCGCGTCTTCGCCCATAACAACTCGACGCAGCGCGCTATGGCCGACCATGAAGCCTGCGTTAACGGCGAGATTTCCCTCGAGCCGATCTAGCCACGAACCAAACCCATCCCACATGAGATCAAGTCCAGCTTCGAGCGATTCGATCGGCATGCCTTCAACACGAGCAAGCATTGGAATCAGGTATTCGGCGGCTTCAGGAGTGACCGGCGCGATTGAAAAGCCACAGTTACCGCCGAAGACTGAAGTGACGCCATGCAGCGAAGACGGCGTTGCCGCGGGATCCCACATGACCTGCGGGTCGTAATGGGTGTGGAGATCAACAAACCCAGGAGTAACGACACGACCCTCGGCATCAATGGTCTTGGCCGCGGACTCGGTGATGTCACCGATCGCCACAATGCGACCATCGCGCACGCCAACATCGGCTCGGAATCGGTCACGACCGGTTCCATCAATAACCGTGCCGCCCTTGATCAGAAGATCGAGCATGAAAATTCCCCCTAGACACAGCCCTATGGCCTCTGTGTTCGCTCCATCCTGCCACTCGTGAAGACGAAACGGAAGAAGTCAGCTCCAGTTGCGGTTTCGGATCACCGATACGGCCGCTGTTGCGATGGCTGATTGGGCCGCAGCGCCGGGAACCGTTCCCATGCTTATCGGCGTCGAAGCTTTCCCATCACCCATACACGGGCCCGAAGTCCACCAATTACGGCCCAATAATGAAGGCCCAGTAATCGTCTTCCACACACAACCGGAAGCGAAGGAGTTCGACTCCACGACGTCAATTCGCTCGGCCCATGACGCCCCCGACTCACGGACACCAACGACTGCTGCATCGATCTGAGCATTAATTGCGTCGGCAAGCAGAACCTGTTGCCAGGGAAGCAACGCTGAGAGTCGAGGCGACGCGGGTGAGTAATGCGAATAGAGAAGTTTGGCGTTGATCGTGTGAGCGAGCAGATCAAATGAAATGGCCATGAGGCGTTGCTTCACTAATTGCTCAGCAAGCAGGCGGTTCACGCATTCAACAAACTGCTGCCGTTGAGCGAGTTCATCGCTCCAACGAGTGCACAGACGCACTGCACCCGACGGTTGTTGCAGCAACGCTTCTCCCCCGAGACTTGCGAGAACGATGTCGGGATCATCCTGCTCAATACGTTCGAGAAGGTTGTGTTGTGCGCCTTCCGCCGGTGCATTGTCATCAGGCGGAAGATTGAGCCAACTTGCAAGCGTTGACCCAGTAACTGCGTAGTTCGCATAGTCAACTGCACCGAGCATCTGTGAAACCTGCGCAGCCCACGACGCGCCATTCGTTCGGCCAAAGTCTGCGCTGAAGGAAATCTCGTCAGGCGGCGAACCCGGACCATTTCTTCCGTTCGAAGAGCATCGAGTGCCCGCCGAAGTTGCCGAACCATCGCCGATCCACACAGGCCGACACTCGACGGCATTCGTGATCGGAACCAAGGCTCCTGAACTAGCGGCACCGAATCCGGCAATCACTCCATCGCCAAACGCTCGAATGCGCAGGCTCTGAGGGATCACACGTGCCGCAGTCGAACTCGAGGTTTGCGCCGACACCGACACCGGAATCAAGAAAAGTGCGAGCGACGCAAGGCCAACCACAAGGAAACGTCGACCGGGCGAAAACGTGCGCACAGTCAGTGACCCTACCGGTGGGTGTCGGAGAGACCACAGCGCGGTCGCCCTTAGACTCACCCCTCGTGCCTTCCGACGATGTTCCCGCCGACTCTCGTCCGGCCTACCCGCCACCTCGACACGCAATGAGTCTTCTGGCTCTTGAATCCGAACAGGACCTCTCTGGTGATGTCCGCGGATGGATGCCCGTCACCCGCCACACGGCGGCTGCCGACGGCATGCCCCGATTGGCTACGGTCGCCATGCTTGTTGACGCCCTCGGTGGATTGCGTTCGATCACCGCCTCCGATCCTGAATGGGCCTTCACGGCGGACATGTCGATCCACCTCCTTCCTGCCGGCCCCATCGAGGTCCTTCAAGCCGATCTCCATGTTCGCCGTCGTGGCCGACGGACTCTTGTCATCGAGGCCGAACTTCTCGCCGATGGCGAACGCCCTGCTGGTTCAGCACTGCTCACGTTTGCCGTCGTTCCCCGACCAGAGCACCTCGTCAACATCACCATCGATATGACACCCGGCCGACGAATGATGAACCGCAATTCTGAGCACGAACATCTCACCAGCGACTACCTCGATGAGCTCCAGCTGCTTGTCACTGAACCTGGAAGCGCAACGATCGAACTGCATCCTGCAGTTTGCAACACCGTTGGCGCGTTGCACGGCGCCGTTCACGCCTCACTGGTCGACGAAGCGTCGGCATCGCTGGCTCGCTCGCTCCTTGGTCGCGATGTCGTCACTACCGATATGCACCTGGCCTATCTCGAACTTGGCCGCGTTGGGCCCTTGAGTGCAACGGCTACATCAGTTGGCGGTCCTTCCTCCGACCGCGTCTCGACAGTGGTCGAGATTCGTGATGGAAACGGAATGCTCGTTTCTTATGCCACGACTGAAGTGAGCGGACAATGAGCGGTTTCGGAAGTCCTGCTGATATCGGCGTCGCGCAATACCTGCTGATGACGATCGAGGAAATCGGTGATGGGACTGCTGCACTTCCCCACACCCGTGGTTACTTTCCTGGAGCGCCAAATACGTTCGATGCCAATGGTCGACTCGGCACCGATCTCCTCACTTGCATCATCGATTCGATCGGCGGAATGACCTCAGGTCTCGCCAGCCTTCCCGACTGGATCGTCACCACCAATCTCATGGTTCGTCGTGCACCCGACTCACTCACGGGAAGTCACGGCACTGGCGAGCTCACGCTCGACACTCACGTACTTCGACGAGGACGCTCATCAGTCGTTACGCGTATCGATACCACCAATGCTTCGGGAGCGATGGTTGCGACCGCGTGGATGTCCTGCGCGATCCTCACCCCCGCCAATGGTCCTCCGCCGTTTAACCGACCCGTCAAACCTTTCGATCGCGCCGTCCCCAATGATCCGATCTTCGACACACCCCCGCATGAGTTCTTCAACCTTTCGGCCGGTTCAACCCCGGGGGTCGTTTCATTGGCTGTCGATCAACGGCTGCGAAACCCGTGGGGGATTCTCCATGGCGGAGCGAGCGCCGTCGTGCTCGATGCCGCCGCCCGCAGCCTTGTCGTCGGCAGGCCCACTACTGAGGCCACCCCTGAGGCCATCGTCACCGATCTCGCTGTCCATTATTTGAGTCCGGGCCGAGTCGGCCCCGTCGTGGCCTCTGCCACCACCACCGGCCATCGCGGTCGGGACCATCTTGTGAGAATCGAGGTCAGGGACCAAGGCTCTGACAACAGGCTTATGGCCCTCGCCATGACCACCGTTCGGTCGCTCGACTGAGGTTCGTTACCCGCCGGTAGCAAAGAGGGCGCTCTGTCCCGTAGCGTCTGCCCCGACAACTGCCGGGAGGATCCACCATGGGTATGACATTCGAAGAAGCAGTGGCGGTGCTCACTGGCCCCGACGCTCCATTCGAGATCGCCGACGCCGAGGTTCTCGGCCGGCCCAGTCGCATCTTCACGAAGATTCCTCCAGCGTTGCGCGACCTGTTTGACCTCATCCGCGCCCGTCCCGCCGATGACGTCTACCTCGTTTTTGAAGACGAACGTTGGACCAACGGTGACATGGTCAAGAGCATCGATGAAATCGCCACCGTCTTGGTCGAACGCTATGGAGTGACCAAAGGTGATCGCGTTGCTATCAACATGCGCAACTTCCCCGAATGGATCACTGCGTTTGGCGCCGCAACCTCGATTGGCGCAATCGCCGTTTTAGTAAACGCATGGTGGACCGGTCCCGAAATCGAATTCGGCCTTGTCGATGCCGACGCCAAAGTTCTGATCACCGACCGCGAGCGCGTCGACCGAATTGGTGACCGTCTCCAAGCGCTGAATATTCATGGACTCGTTGTGCGCGCTGAGGGCGATCTTCCGCCCGGCTGCGATCATCTCGCCGATGTGGTTAGCCCGGGCGCGACAATGCCGATCGTCGAAATTCACCCAGACGATGACGCCACGATTCTTTTCACTTCAGGCACCACCGGTGTACCCAAAGGCGCTGTCTCGACAAACCGCGGCGTTATCTCTGGCCTCTTTGCCTTCGCCTGCCGCACAACGGTTGAAGCCCTTCGATGGGCGCCAGATACTCCGCCCGATCCATCGACTGCAGCGCCGTCAATCCCAGCATGTTTCATCCTTACCGTTCCGCTCTTTCATGTGACCGGCTGTGTTCCCGTCATGCTTGGTTCGGTCACAACCGGAGCGCGCCTTGTGATGATGCACAAATGGGATCCACTGCGCGCGCTGCAACTGATCGAACGCGAGAAGGTCACAAACTTCGTCGGTGTTCCCACCATGTCGCAGGACCTCGTCAGTCACCCTGATTTCGCGAAGTACGACACCTCCAGCCTGAAAAATGTTGGTGGCGGGGGCGCACCGATGGCCCCTGAACTTGTACGCAAGATCGAAGGGTCCTTTGCCGGCAAAGCCAGCCCGCAACTCGGCTACGGCCTCACCGAAACCAACGGGTATGGACCTGGCAATACCGGGCCGGACTACATGGCCAAGCCTTCAAGCACGGGCCGCGTTGTGCCCATCATGGGCGTCAAGATCGTCGACCCCAATGGTTCGGAACAACCAAACGGTGAAGTCGGAGAGGTGTGTCTCTCTGGTCCGATGCTCATCCGCGGTTACTGGAATCGCCCTGAAGCAACCGCCGAATCGATTCGAGACGGCTGGCTTCACACTGGCGACCTTGGATACCTCGATGACCAAGGATTCCTGTACGTCGTCGATCGCATCAAAGACATGGTGTTGCGCGGCGGCGAGAACGTTTACTGCTCAGAAGTTGAGGCTGCGATTTTCGAACACAAAAACATCCATGAGGTCGCAGTGTTCGGTCTTCCGCATGAGCGTTTAGGCGAGGAAGTCGTTGCCGCGTTGCTGCCGACACCAGGAAAAACCATCGACATCGATGAACTCACGGCGTTCCTCGCCGAACGGATTGCCCCGTTCAAGATCCCGTCACAGTGGTTCGTGCGCGACGAGCCGTTGCCTCGGGGAGCGACCGGGAAGATCCTCAAGCGTGAAATCCGCGACCTTGTGCTCGAGGGGAAGTTCTGAGCACAAACATCGCCGTTCACGAAACCTCAGACGCGACAAAGGCCTCCACATCGTGGAGGCCTTTGTCCGTTCCCCCCGGAACTGTCAAGAACCAGGAAAACCGATCGTTCAGGCCGGTCGGCGGGTATTGAGTTCGGTGACGTTGTCGCGCATGATCAATTTCTGCACTTCAGGCGAGAACTCTTTGAGTTCATCGATGTAGTCCAGCGGTTCCGGCATGCCCTCGATATGTGGCCAATCGGAACCAAAAATCACGCGATCGGAACCCATGAGTTCGACAACCTCGTGCACGTCGTCTTCCCAAAACGGATTGATCCAGATTTGGCGACGGAAGGTTTCCGAAGGACTCTCGTGAAACCAGCCCGGCATCTTCTTCGCTGTGTTGTCGAGCTTCTTGAGCAAACCACGAAGGAATCCGGAACCATTCTCGACAGATGCAACTCGAACATTCGGGAAACGCTCAAACATTTTGTCGCACACGAGCGAACCAAGGAAGTCCTCGATCGGTCGATCGAACATGGTGGCCATACGGAGCGGCTGCGGACGTGACTGCTGACTGAAGCCCGCAGAGAATCCGTTGTCTTCGCCATAACCGTGAGAGTTGTAACCCGAATCTCCAGCGTGAGCGACAACGGTGATGCCCGATTCGTTCGCAAGAGCCCAGAATGGGTCGAATATTGGATCGGCAGGCGAACGCTGTCCATCAATGGTGTTGGGTGCTGCGGGACGCATGACAACCGTTGTTGCCCCGTTGTCGAGTGCGAACTTCAATTCGCTCACGGCCCAGTCGACATCAACGAGGCTGATGTATGGGGCAGTGAAAATACGATCCTTGTGGTTGAAGCCCCAGTCTTCAAGCATCCAACGGTTGAACGCAGTGAAAACCTGCATGACCGCCCACGGATCTTGGTGGAGTGGCTCTTCATAAATCATGCCGAGCGTGGGGAACAGCCAGCACTTCTCGAGACCGTAGTCATCGAGCATCGCGATTCGCGCATCTTTGTCGCGGTACGCGGGACGAATTGGCTCGCGCTGCTTAAGAAGTTCAATCGGGTTTTCATTGTTGGGATTACCGCGGAAGTAATCCTTCAACACACCCGGAAGCGCAACTGGATCAAAGGTCGGGTTGACCACGGCGTGGCTAACTTTGCCACCGATGACGTGGTACTGACGCCCGTTGATCGTGCACCACTCAATGGTGCGCGATGCGGTACGAGGATCGAGATGGCGAGTGAACGCATCGATCGCTTCGTAGTAGTGGTTATCGCAATCGAAGACGGGGAATCCAAGTTCGGTCATGACGACAATCTACGACACAACAGGCTCTTCACACAACCTTATGTAGTACGACGTTGCCGCCTCGGCCCACTCGCTGAACCGGAGCTGGAAAACCTTCCGGGCTCGGGTTCCAACCCAATCGGCCGGCAAGAGCTGGAGTGGCAAAGAAGGGTCCACGCTTAGAAGATGGCGCCATTCGTGGGCCAGTCGGGTGCGCAACGCAAACGCCTCGCACTCGTCCGCAGGCACGGCTCTCTCGAACTCTTCCAGAAAGGCTTCGTGCGCAGCCTCCGCCGTATCGAGGTCCCAGGCCAAGGCGACGACTTCGCCCGGGGTTTCGGCCCCGTCAACAGATTGAGCGCTGAACAGCAACGCCCGATCCTGCAATCCGCAGGCAGAAAGAACCGCATCGGCTCCTTCACGTGAGCCTTCGCCGACTGCCACCCACGTGCCCGGTCCCAGCGTTCCGAATCCCTCGAAATCGAGACCTACGGCCAGACGGTCCCGTGCCTCGCGATCAAGTGCGGCACCAGTGAGGGTTAGCAACAAAAACGTTCCGTCCCAGGTTCGGTCCGACACGATCGAACGTTGGACGCGAGGAACCGCCGAGCCGATCATTCGACGTCCAGAACTCGTGAGCCGCCAACGTGTGTAACGACCGACGGACTCCCCTTCGAGCCATCCATCCGCCGCAGTGCGATTAACCGCTTGGCGCGCGGCGCGGGCTTCAATGCCGAGCGCCTCGAGCGCGCCTACGAGCGTCGCTGTCCATACCGGCGTGTCGTTGGGTCCGACCCATTGACCCAACACACTGATGAGGAGCGACCGAGCGCTGGGGCCTCCGTCAGCGCGACGACGAGTTGCAGTGGCGACAACCATTACGGGAGATCGCCCTCGATCTCACTTGGAGAAATTCCGATATACCGCTCAAGCGCGAGCTGGTTGTTGAGAATGCGGCTTTCTTCCTGCGAAAGCGTGATCCGAGTGAATCCGGGTTGATGGAGACCACGTTGAGCGGTACGCAACATGTTGAAATCCTGATTGAACACCGTGCCGAACGCCATCGAATCGAGCGGCACTTCCATTTTCATCGGCTTGACACGAGCGACGTTTGCGCCGGCACGATCAAAATTGAAGATGTCGAGCCAACATTCATCGGGATGGTCACCGGGCCGAGTTCGCAATACCGACAACAAGTCTGGATGCAACAACACCGTGATATTCGGAAACACATTGTGTTGATCCATCATCATGATCTGGGTGTTGTCGTAGGCAGATAAGTCGACGCCCTTTGCCGCCTGAGCATCTCGCACGCATTCGGCCATCACGTCAAAAAGTGTCGACCCGTCAGGAATCGGAGGAGCCGGACCTGGGTTCACCGCATCAAGTCCGGCTCGACCGGAATAGACCGATGCAAACGCTTCCCAGACTTCTTGGTCGCTTGGTGTCGGACGAATTCGAGGGGACGGAACGCCATAGAGCTGACGGCTACGCCCGACGTGATCCCAGAAGACCTGATGGTTATCAAGGTCGGCGAATACCTTCAGCAGTTCGGGGTGCAATCCCTGCACGTGATAGGTCTCGCTAAATCCATCGGCGGCGGTTTTCCAATTCGAAGGCACCTTTACGCTGATCTCAAAGCGACAGTGGAAATCGTCCATCCCGAGATACGCCGCATCGGCCGGAGCTCCGCCGAGATAGGTCGCCAGACTCATCGCATCGGTATCGAAATTGATGAAGACCAACGGCCCCCATGTGTCGACGAGCACGGGCGCAAGCCCATACGCGTCGTTGTCGATGACACCAAAGTCCCGACGACTAGGAATTTCATTCAGCGAGCCATCGAGGTTCCAGCACCAACGATGGAATCCACAGCGAAGTTCGGTACGACCTGTGCCTGATCCTTTGCACAGTTCGATACCGCGATGCATGCACACGTTCTGAAACGCTCGCAACGTTCCTTCTTGATCGCGGAGGATGACCGCCGACAATTCCCCGACAGAGAACTCCACCCAATCTCCGGGATCAGAAACTGCATCGATCGATGTCGCCAACTGCCAAACCCGGGGCCACATGCGTTCCGTTTCGAGCGCGGCGAAATCAGGTGAGTAGTAGCGGTTGGCGGGAATCGTGATCGGACGCCGCGTTGTTGGGCCCGAGCCTTCGGCTCGGCTTCGTAATGTTCCGATGTCTTTGACCGGAACTTCAGTTGGTTCTGTGAGATCAGTCATCGTGTTGGCCCCCCGGATGGAATGCGCAATGATCCTGCCACAGAGCGGTCAGGAAAATCGCAGGACCACGGTCACGAAGCAGGACGGTGATGCACCGTTACGACGTAATCCGGGTCCTCATCCAAAATCTCGCCTTCCCACCCTGCCTTGTGTTCAGCCGGAACAAGGCCTTCACCTGAACACCATTCATCGAACTCAGCGATCGTCGGCCACGTGGCTTTGAGTTGATTCCCCATGACAAGCCAGCCACCAGGAGCGACATGACGAGCACAGTTCTGCACTGCACCGGAACGGTGGGCCGCGTCGACGAAGCCAATGACGTTTCCCGCTGCCACAACAAGTTCGAACTGACGACCGACGTCGACCGCTGCGAGGTCTGCAAGTCGCCAATCGAGTTGCGGGGCCCGACGCTGCGCCCGCCCAAGAAGGTCGGCATCGAGATCGACGCCAACAATCTCAACACCGCGAGCAGCGAGCTCGATTCCAACCCGACCGAATCCGCACCCAGCATCAAGTGCCGTCTTCGGTTCGAACCGCATTACAAAATCGACTTCACCGTGAGGGTTCTCGCCCTGTTCAGCCATCCGATCCCAGCGAGATTCATAGTCATCAAGGTCAACGGCCTTGCGCCATTGCTCCCATTGCGTTGAACCAACAGTCGGATCGTTACTCATCAGGTCACCTGTCCGGTTTCGAATCGTGAGTTGTCGATCTCGTCGATGAGTCCCCACGACAACGCAGTTTCGGTAGTGATCGGTCGACCGGACAATCCGAAATACGCAGTTCGATGACGTCCAATTCGGCGCGGGATGCTCGCAGTTCCGCCCGCACCTGGCACGAGGCCCATCGCAATCTCAGGCAAGAGAAACGATGTCTCAGAATGAGCCACCACTCGTGCAGCGAATGCAGGAAGTTCGACGCCAGCGCCAACACAGTTGCCGTGAACCATGACCTCCACCCGATCAGCGATCGCCGCTAACGCAATGCCGGCATTTCTGCTGGTTCGAATGCTGTGCGCCACGACCGGCGCGGGTGCAGTGCCGAATTCATCAAGATCCCCACCGCTGCAGAACGATGGGCCCGCTCCGCGCACTATCACCTTGGCAATCGTTGGGTCTGCATCGACAAGGCGAAACGCTTCCACTAATTCATCGCGCATTCGCGTTCCGTACGCATTGTGGACCTCAGGTCGATCAAGAGTGATCGAAAGCAAATTGTCGGTCCGTTCAACGAGAACGACTGATGAGTCCGGACGAGGTCGCGGACTTCTTGCTGATCGCGAGTCAAGCCATTGTGAATACGTATCGCCACCTTGAAGGAGGCTGTAAACCCATGACTCGGCAATCACCGCTTCTGACGCCGATGCATGTTCTCCGACTCGGAGCAACTGCCCGAGCGCAACCGACGCATCCGGCGACACTTCAATTGCGGAAATCAGTAAACGGAGCGTTTCATCGAGTGAGTTCCCGCATGAGATCCAAGGTGATGACGCGTCATCACCAGAGCAAAGGGCAACATCAAGGCCGACGATCGCCGAACTATCGATCGGTCCGCGACGGGAGATTCCGATCAGCACCACCGGCGTCGTCGAAAGAATTGCCGTGATGCGCAGTAAGTCCGGGGTCTCAAACGGTTCGGAGAGATCTACAACAACTGCTGGCGAACCAACGACCACGCCGAGCGCCGTGTCATCGAGACCATCAGCAATAAACGCAAGCAAGGCAGAAGGTGATCGAAGAACCGTCATGAGTGCACCAGCCTGCCCCCAACCCAGGTCATGCGCACATGCGCCGCATCGGGTGCCGCCAGCACTTCGTCGAGAGGCGCATCAAGAAGGCACAGATCTGCCGCACTTCCGCACACCACTCGTCGTGGAGAACCACCGGGATCAAGTGGATCTGTGAGATACCAACCCAGCGCAGTGCGAGCATCGACTCTCTCGGATTCGCCGATGACGTTGCCCGAACGTGTCTGTCGCGTCGTCGCGGTTGCGATCGTGGCCCAGGGGTCGGCCGATGTCACCGGTGCGTCGCTCCCTATTGCCACAGCAATCCCGGCCGACTGCAATGACGCCGCCCGATGAAGAAATGGCAGATCCTCGCGGTCAACCGAACTCAGATAGTGATCACCGCGTTCGCCTACCAAGCCTGGCTGGATAACAACGGTGACGGAACCACTCGCGAGAATTGCATCAAGGTCTTCAGGCAACACTGAACCGTGTTCGATGCGATCGCCAGGATAAGTTCCAGCCAGCGCTAAGGCTGTCACCGCAGTAACTGTTTCCGCACGGCTCACCGCATGAATAGCCACTGCACGATCTTTGAGATGGTGGGCGGAAATGATGCGGGCAAGCGCATCGGGATCAAGACCGGTTACTTCGTCGATCACGATCTTGGCCGGACCAACCCTTGCGAAGTCTGCAACTGCTACGGGGTCATCAACCCCGAGAAGAACCAAACGTTGCGGCAGAGAACGATCGCTCACCGCGGAACGAAGAAGTTCGAGTCGCCCCTGACCGAGATTGGGCGTTGCATCGGTGACGCCGGTGATCCCAAATGTGGCGAGTTCAGCGCCTACGCCTCGAAGTGACGGAGCGGTCGGCGGAATGCGATCTGCGATCCATTCATCAAGACGAAGAAGCCAGCCGGTTGGAATCCCATCGGGATCGAGTTCAACTCCATCTGGTAACTCGCCACTGAGGACGAGATCGAGAGCAGCGGTAGAAAGCACCCACGCCAGCCCTGATCGATGCTGCACACGAAGAGGTCTGTTGCCAACCAGCGCATCTAGGCGACGGCAATCAAGAATGCCGTGGCGATGTTCGTCGTATCCAGAAGCGCGCAACCACCCGGTCTCTGAGTTCGCCGATACTGATCGAAGCGCATCGTCGAATTCCCGTGGCGTTTGAAGCGGATCGAGATCGATCCCTTCGCGACGAGCCGCCATCGCAAGGAGGTGCACATGGTGATCGTGCAGACCAACAATCAACGCTCCGCCGTCGGCGTCAACGACATCGGCATTAAGCGTCGCTACGTCCTCAGATATTTCGACGATGTGCCCGTTATTAATGACAACCGAGACGTGGCGACCTTCAACTTCTGCATTGGTTATGACGGTTTTCATCGTCACCACACCATACGAGCTGAGTGCGCAGCGCTTCTCGCTACTTCGCGAAGCGCCAGGTCAATCGTGACTCCCCCGCCACGAGCAACCGAGCCGGCGACAAGCGCGGCAGCCAGAAGACCAGTCAGTGGATCGGCAACGGCATCGCCTACAAAACTCGGTTTGCCATCGGCAGCCATATCGACCAGACCGCCAGCCGCCGCAGCATCGTCTCCGAAACCAACCCAGTTCCGCCAAGGACCACAGCGCCCATAGGCCGTAATCGACACCCAAATCGTGCCCGGACGCTTCTCGACAAACTCCGACGGAACGATGTCCAAACGTTCCAGTGCCCGCGGACGAGAACCTTCGATCACGATGTCGGCGCGTTTTAACAGTTCGACGAGTTCGGAACGCCCTGCCGCGGTTTCAAACGCGATTGTTCGAAACTCATGGCCGTCATGTAACCAATCGAAAAATTCTGGGTCACCATCACGAGACGCATCAGGGCGAGACGAAGATTCCACCTTTACCACTCGCGCCCCGGCGGTAGTAAGTATGCGAGAGCACAGCGGGCCCGCCCATAGCGATGAAAGGTCCACGACAACAGCATCGTTGAGCGTCATGTCACTTCGACGCTGTCCAACACTTCGCTGGATCCATGGACGAGCAACATTCACCGTGCTTCGATCAATCAATTGTTCGTCGTCGCTATCGGGCAATGCCGCAACAGCCAAACCAAGTTCTTGAGCCGCTCTCACAAGGTCGTCAGTCGTGCGGGGCGCAAGCGCCGACTCAAGTGCATCCCATGGAATCTCTGTCGACTGCGATTCGATGCCAACCCAAGCGGGAAGCAATTCAAGATCGTCTTCGCGGGGAAGGTGAACCGCACACCATCCATCGGCAACAGGAATGAGTCGGCAGAACCCACCCATCGAAACTTGGCGCGTAACCAGCGGATCGGTGAACAGCGCTCGCTTCGAAAGAAGTTCGATTCCGCTACCGCTAGTCGGGATACCGAATGAAGAAATTCGCGCAATGGCGCGATCGGCAAACGCAGTCGCAGAATTCCAGCCCGACGATTCAGAAGTCACTGTTCAGGACTTGGCGGCAATCTGAGCCCGGAGTTGTGCGAGAAGTTCAACAAATGCCGCACCACCAAGTGAAGCAAGTTGCGGACCCAACTCTGCCGAAACCGCATCTTCCGAATTCGTAACTGCGTCCATCCCAAGAATTGTGGCTTTCATCGAACGAACAACCTCGGGAGGGCCTGCTGCAGCTTTGGCCGCCATCGCGTGAGCAATACCGAGGAGTTCCGCATCAGGCACGCACTTCCATACCAACCCAATTTCCGCGGCACGCGCTCCGTCAACTACTTCGCCGAAGAGCACAAGCGCCATCGTGGTCTGTAGATCGGTGATCCGACGCAGCCGCCAGGTGTTGCCGCCGCCCGGATGGAGACCAATCTGAAGAAAACGGGTATCAAACTTCGCCGACTGTCCAGCAAGGATCACATCGCACGCCAACGCAAGATTCAGACCGGCACCAACAGCGGCGCCATTCACCGCCGCAACCGTGGGCAATGGTGAATTGGCGAGTCGAAGAAACCCTGAATAGATCGTGCGCAGTTTTTCTTCCGTGTCGCACGCGGCGAGGTCGTCGAGATCAGCGCCTGCGCAGAATGCCGGCGGCGCTCCAGTAACAACGATGGCGCCGACATCGTCACGAGATTCGAGCTCATCCATCCCCTCGGCCACAGCAGCGTTGAGTGCCGCGGAAACAACGTTCCGGCGTCCCGGGTCATTCAGGGTGATGGTGGCAACACGGTCAGAAACTTCGAGCGTGATCATGGGGTCATTGTTGCCTGTCTCAGGCCGAAGTGCCGACCCGTCAACGCGGAAGGCCCAAAACCCGGTCACCGAGAATATTTCTCATGACGTTCGAAGTGCCCCCCATGATTGTGTAGGCCGGGGCATAGGCAATTTGCGTCGACCAGTCAGAATGCAACATCGCTTCTGGGCCCATGACCCGGGCGGCAAAGTCTGCGACCCGCTGTTCGTACTCGGTACAGACACATTTTGTTCCAGCAGCGAAACCCGCCGGCGTATGACCCAGCACACTTCGGTAGACCAGCAATCGGCCGACGGTATAGCCGATTTCAAGTTCGGCGATCTCCTGCCGAATGATCGGATCGGTCGTGTCCGCCATCTCGCGGACATGCAAGTACAGCGCCCGATTCGAAACCAAACGGTCGATTCCGCCGCGCTCATGTTCAAGTTGACGCATCGTCTGAGAAAACGCGTTTCCCTCAACGCCAACAAGATTTCCGATCGGCACTCGTACGTTGTCGAACCACACTTCATTGAAATGACGAGCATCGACCATGTCCCGAATCGAGCGGACTTCAATTCCCGGGGTGTCCATTGGCACGATGATTTCGCTGATACCTAGATGCGGTTTGTTGGGAACCGACTCCGTGCGACAGATCAAATAGCAATAGTCAGATTCATGTGCGAACGATGTCCAGATTTTTTGTCCGTTAATGACCCACTCATCGCCGTCACGAACCGCCGAAGTCGTCAATGAAGCCAAGTCGGACCCACTGTTTGGTTCCGACATGCCGATACACCACGTGACATCACCCGCCAAGATCTCAGGGAGATAACGCTCACATTGTTCTGCGGTGCCAAACGTATAAAGGCCCGGACCCATCTGCCGATCAGCAAACCACGTGGCGCCGATTGGAACACCCGCCGTGATGAGCGCTTCGCTCACAATCAATCGATCAACCGGAGAGCGACCCCCACCACCGAATTCTTTCGGCCACGTCATGCCGATCCAGCCTCGTTCCGCCAACTCTTGAGAACACTCACGCGAAAACGAACAGAGCCACGAATCGTTAAAGCGGCCGTACTTCGCAACGGCTGCGGCTGCGAATGTTTCGGCCTCGGCTTTCAGCGCACGGAGATCGTCGTCGAGAGTGAAATCCACAACTGCCAATCTAGGAGACAGAACGCGAAATGCTCAGCCCAGGAGATCGGCGAGGACCTCACGGCGAAGAAGCTTGCCCGTCGGCGTATGCGGCAATTCGTCGCGGAATTCAATGCGATAGGGCGTCTTTGAACTGCGCAGATGCAACTGGCAATAGTCGTGGAGTTCGTCGACTGATACCGACACCCCCGGCTTCATAACAACGACAGCAGCGATCTGCTGTCCCCATTCATCGTCGGGGATTCCTACAACAGCGGCATCGGCAATCGCTTCGTGCCGACGTAAGACGTCTTCGATTTCCGCCGGGGCAATGTTCTCGCCCCCGCGAATAATGGTGTCATCGGCGCGACCCTCGATAAAGAGATAGTCGTCTTGATCGATCCAACCGCGATCTTTGGTCGGGAACCATCCTTCGGCATCGACGACGCTTCCGCTTTCGTATTCCCCGGATACCTGTTCACCCCGGAGGAAGACCAAACCGGGTTCGCCGACAGCGAGGAGGGTGCCATCTTCGTCACGCACTTCAACCTCAATACCGGGAAGCACCTTGCCAACCGAGCTAAGTCGAACCTTGGCAACTGGATCGCCGGCAAATGCCGCATCGTGATCTTCAGGTCCGAGCAACGCGATCGTCGATGAGGTTTCCGTCAGCCCATAGGCATTCACGAATCCAGTGCCAACGAACAGTTCAAGGGCTTGTTCAAGAACGGGAAGCGGCATGCGCGCTCCGCCGTAAGAAAGCGTTGCCAGCGATGGCGCATCGGCCGGCGAACCATCGAGCAATTGAACAACGCGAGCCAGCATTGTTGGGACAACCATTGCCTGCGTAATTCGTTCATTGCGGATTGTGTCGAGCCATACCTGAGCATCGAACGATTCGAGGTACACAATGCGACGGCCCGAGTACATGTTCGACAAAAGGTTTGCCAAACCGGCGATGTGGTACGGCGGAACCGTGACAAGTGCGGCTTGTTCTGGTTCAGCTCCGGCGAATTCAACAGTGCCGATCACGTATGCGGTGAGATGGCGATGGCGAAGCAGTGCTGCTTTCGGTGTACCCGAAGTTCCAGATGTGTAGAGAACAATTGCGACGTCTTCGGGATCGACGAAAGCCGGTAGTTCGATATCGGCCTTCGTCGAAAATTCAGCGTCGAGCAACGTTGACCGAAGGACAACCTTTTCGGGATCGGCGCCAGGAACTCTCGCTGTCTCAGCAATGATCACTGCACCACGGTTTGCTTCTACCAATGGTTGGAGCTGTTCATCGCCCAGTCGATAGTTCAGCGGAATGAAAGGGAGCCCCGCATATGCAGCACCAAAGACTGCGATTGGGAAACTCGCGTCGTTGGTTCCGCAATAGACGACACCAGTCGCGCCCATTGAAAGAAACTTTGCCGCGCATCGCCGAGCCGCAGCATCGAGCTGCGCGTAACTCAGAGTCCGCGATCCTGAGGTAACCGCGGGACGGTCCTCGAGCGTCGATGCCGACATCTCGAGCAAAAGCGAAAGATTCACGCGACGACCTTCAGATCAGTCAGAGGATGGAAGTGGCTTGGCACCCTTGATGGGGACTTCACGCCCATCAGCGGCCAATGCACCAGGACCAGGCTTGGCGCACAGGACCTCGATACCGGAGTCTTCATCGGCATAACGCTTGCCAACGAGCGTGCCCTCGCCACTGGTGTCGGAGTGCCCGCCACCGGGACGATCGGCCGCAGCGTCCACAACTTCGACGCCACCACAGGTAAGGACAACGGGCGAGCTCGGGGGACGGACCACGACGAGTTCGACGCTGCACTCTGGGCAGGCGAGTCGGCTACCAGCCTTGATGTCCATCTCTAGCTCCTCCCATGAGGCACCCCCGTGGCGCTTCAGCGTCTTGGCAACGTATCGCGCCTGAACCACCTTCCGAAAACATGGTCGCCCTCAGCATGAGAGCCACTCGATGTGCGAGGCTCTCTGCTCTCATCATCAGCGGGGAGATTTCCATGCCATATGTGATTCCGGGCCGATTCGACGGCAAGGTTGCCTTTCTCACCGGAGCAGGTTCTGGCATTGGCCGAGCCTCCTCCGTGCGACTCGCGGCCGAAGGCGCAGAGGTCTTCCTCCATGACATGAATGCCGAGTCGCTCGCAGAAACTGTGTCGATGATCACCGCCGCCGGTGGAACCGCTGTATCTCGAGTCGGAGACGTCACCGAGCGTGCTGAGTGTTTCGCCGCTATCGCCGAAGCCATCGAAGTGTTCGGTCGCCTCGACGTACTCGTCAACGTGGCCGGAATCGCTGGCGGCTTTCACTTCACTGACATGACCGAGGAGCAGTATCGGCGCATGGCTGCAGTGAACATGGATGCGCCATTCTTTTTTTGCCAGGCCGCGGTTCCGCACCTCCTCGCCTCCGACGGCAACATCGTGAACA
>JAEMTX010000283.1 GCA_016462055.1 Acidimicrobiia bacterium
TCGCTGACGTCTACGCGGACCGGCGTCTTCCGGATGCTTTGCGCGACGATCCCGACGAAACTCTGACGCTGCTGGCGGAACTCGTTGGGGCGACTGATGAGAAGTTGCGCGAGTTAGCTCGTTCGCTCGCCGGTCGAGTGGTTGTCGATGTGGTTCGCACTGGTGCACCGCGACGCCGAGGAATTGGTCGCTTACGGCACCGACGCGCTGATCACGGTGGTGAACTCGATGTCGATCGAAGTCTTGAAACGATTGCCGCATCACGGGCACGAGGCGATGCGCCTTCGCTCGAAGATCTGACCGCTCGTGACTGGTCGAAGCCCAATCTTGCCCTCTGTCTTCTCATTGATCGCAGCGGTTCAATGGGCGGCGAGCGTTTAGCGACCGCAGCCGTTGCCGCAGCCGCATCGCTGTGGCGGGCACCAATCGATACGAGCGTGATCGCATTTTCCGACGATGCCATCGTGATTGCCTCTCAAGGTTCGGGTCGCGATGCCGAGGATGTCGTCAACCAGATATTCCGTCTTCGCGGCCATGGCACCACTGACCTGGCGTTCGCGTTTCGGACCGCAGCAGCACAACTGGCACGTTCATCAGCGACTCGAAAGATCACCCTGTTGCTTTCCGATGGCCGGGCTACTGCTGGCGACGACCCCACCATCGCGGCTATCGGCCTCGACGAACTCATCGTGTTGGCACCAGCTGACGATGCCGACAATGCGCAGACGCTTGCTGACTCGGTAGGTGGCCGTTGCGTCATGGTCTCAGGGCCGGCGCATATCCCCGAGGCACTGGCCGACGCCCTGCAGTCCTAAACGTGTGCGTATTGGGTTATCGGTGCGACGATGGTGCCAATGACTTCCGATCACATCCTCGGCGATCTCACCTGGACAGATGTTCGCGACACAACGCGCATTGTCCTGATCCCCGTCGGAAGCCTTGAACAACACGGCCCGCATCTGCCGCTTGATACCGATACTCGGATCGCGACCTCGCTGGCCGAGCATGTGTGCGAACTACGCGAGGACCTTGTTCTTGGCCCTGCGCTCACCGTCGGCGCTTCCGGTGAACATGCGGGTTTCGAAGGGACGTTGTCGATCGGCACCGACGCCCTAACGACCGTTCTTGTTGAACTGGCCCGTTCCGCCGATGCATTCCGCGGCGTTGTGTTCGTGAACGGTCACGGCGGCAATCGTGATGCCCTTTTGGCAGCGCGAGCGATCCTTCACCACGAGGGTCGAATCGTTGTGGCCTGGTCGCCATCGATTCCCGGTGGCGATGCCCATGCCGGCCATACCGAAACCTCAATCCTGCTTGCCATCGATCCTGACTGCGTGCGGGTCGAAGCCATCGAAGTCGGGGCTACGGCCCCGCTCAACGAGTTACTTGAAGACCTGCAGGCTGGCGGCGTGAAGTCACGCAGCGCCAATGGCGTTCTCGGCGATCCCACAACAGCCACTGCCGAACATGGCAACGAAATCGTCATCACGCTTGTTGCTGATCTTGCGAGAACGATCGACAAAGTGTTCACCCAATGACGGTGTCTGAACTCACCGGTCTGCATGTCATCGCAGATCCGTCGCTTCAGCAGCGCGACCGTGGAACTGTTCTGATTGGTGGGTCCCCGCTTCGCATTGTCCGCATTAGCGAGAAAGGTGCCGACCTCGTCGACGCACTTTTAGATGGTGCGCCCGTTCCGCCGGGAAAGGGCGCAACCTCGTTAGTTCGCCGACTTCTTGATGGCGGATTGTTGCAGCCTGTACCTCAATCAACGCCATTCACCGCCGCTGATGTCACGGTTGTGATTCCTGTTCGCGGTTCACTTGAACCCGGGCTGTTAGACGGCATCGGTGAAGTCGCGCACATCATCGTGGTTGATGATGAAAGTTCCGAACCGATCACGGTGCCAAAGCACACCACGCACGGCGTAAAAGTTCGCTGCCTACGTCGCGATACCAACGGCGGTCCCGCCGCAGCCCGCAACACCGGCCTTGGCGCCGTTGCGACCGCTCTCGTGGCGTTTGTCGATGCCGATTGTCTTCCTCGTGCTGGTTGGATTGCTTCTTTACTCACGCAATTTGGT
>JAEMTX010000284.1 GCA_016462055.1 Acidimicrobiia bacterium
CAGCAGAAATGATCAAGCCGTACGTGCGCGATGACGTCTACCAAATGATTCGTGTGCACCAGGATTTTCAGGGCAAGCACTATTACCAACACTTTGGCGCTGACCCAGATGCTCGCGAAAAACACCGCGACCAACTCACACCAGAACAGTTCGCTCTCGCTGCGCAGTTTGCCGATGAATGGGATCAGATTGCGTTCGACGCCGGGTACGACACCTTGCCGCTGACGCATTTCGAACCACTCGTGCGCAAACTCACTAGTGGTTCCATGCTCTGAGGCAACCGCCTCACGCTTCAACCCTTCATAGCGACTTAGTGCTGGTTCGGTGAACCTGCAAGCAATTGAGCTTCGTCAAAAAGATCCTGGATTCGAGCACTAAGGATGGCTGTCATCTCGCGCACTCCGTTACGAGAGACCCGCCCACTTTCCTTTTTGGGCGGCGGTGCAATTGGTTCGCCGATGACGACGACCATCTTTACCGGGCGGATGAATTTCTTGCCCTTAGGCATCGCTCGCTCCGTGCCCCCCAGCCCAATAGGGATGATTGATACTCCCGTGCGACAAGCAACGTAGGCGGGGCCGTCAAACAATTCCTTCACAAGTGGGCCGGTCTGACGGGTGCCTTCGGGAAACATCACCAACGGCTCACCGCGCTCAACGACGAGCAATGCCGCCTTCAACGCGTCGCGATCGGCAGCTCCGCGCTGTACCGGAAATCCGCCCATTGCGGTCAGGAACCAGCCGAGTTGGCGATTGGTCCACATCTTTTCTGCACCCATGTACCGCATCAACCGCCAAATCGCTGCGCCAATCACTGGCGTATCGAGATAGGAACGATGTATCGGAGAAATAATGAACGGACCTTTTTTAGGAATGTTTTCTCGGCCATGCACTTCGAGTCGAAAATAAAGCCGAATAACAATCTCTAGAAGCAAACGTACAAAGTGGTGCAGAGTCTTCTGTGGGAGCGTGAGTTGTTCGCCGTTGTCGTGACCTTCGGGAATGAAGATCTCGCGTCGACTCACGGAAGGTGCCCCATGATTGCGTCCACAATCTGGTCGACAGTGAGATCGCTGGTGTCAATGGTGACCGCATCGGAGGCTGTCCGCAGCGGATCGTGCGTGCGGTTCTGGTCCAAAGCATCTCGCCGGGCAAGGTCGGTGGCAACGGTCTCATAGGACAGGTCAGAGACGTCCTTTGAACGCCGAGCGGCCCGAACTTCTGGACTCGCATCGAGGTACACCTTCAAACGCGCCTCGGGGAACACGACGGTGCCAATATCTCGACCCTCCATCACGCCGCCACCTCGCTTCGCCACCCACTGACGTTGGCGAGTACGCATTTCCTTACGAACATCGGGGTTCGCTGCAACGATGCTCACTGCCCGTGTTACTTCTGGCCCCCGGATCTCGATCGTGGCATCGACATCATCGACAATGACCGTTCCGTTGGTGTCGATCTGCAGATCGATATTTCGTGCGAGATTGCTCACTACCTCGGCATCTTCAGGGTCGACTCCCCCACGCAACGCTGCGAACGCAACGGATCGATACATAGCGCCGGTATCGAGATAATCAAGGCCAAGCCTCGATGCGACTGCTTTAGCGACCGTTGACTTTCCCGAGCCTGCTGGCCCGTCGATAGCGATCACCATCGGTTGTTCAGTCACAGTGAGCTCCCATTGCGGAGTCGGTCCATCTGGTCGAAGTAGTTCGGAAACGTTTTGGCCACACAGTTTGGATCAGAAATGGTGACGCCAGGGCGCTTGTAACCAATGAGCGCCATACTCATCGCCATTCGATGATCGTCATAGGTCTCGATGATTACGTCCTTCGTTGGGCCAGGCGTGACCGTGAATCCGTCGGCATCTTCTGTTGCGTCGATACCAAGACGCTGAAGCTCGTTGACCACCGCCGATATCCGATCGGTCTCCTTGCGTCGAATGAAGCCAATCCCTGTCACCGTCGTAGGACCGTCAGCAAAAACAGCCACTGCCGCGATGGTTTGGGCCGTATCCGAGATTTGGCTGAAGTCGACCGTGACACCGTGCAGTGGAGCTCCCGTCACAGTGATCGCGTC
>JAEMTX010000285.1 GCA_016462055.1 Acidimicrobiia bacterium
GGCGAAAGCGATCGCCGACGAAATCGCCGCTGACTGAGAGCAATCAGCGCAGGAACTTGACCATCACCCAATTATCGGTCACGGCCCGACGCTACTGGCCATGTCATCGGGAAGGACCCACACCTCTCGTGGAAGTCGAGCGACATCAAACCGTTTAATGAGTTCGTCAAGAGACGGCTGTTCGCTTTGTTCGCTCAGCCCCAGCGAATGAGCAAACACTGAGCGAACCTCTGCAGGAGTTCGTCCCATGGCTTGTTGATCGTCAAGCGTCACCGACCCGTGGCGCTTCGCCAGTCGTTCACCATCGGGGCCGAACACCAAAGGAACATGGAGATAGTCCGGAATCGGCACGCCCATCAATCGAGCGAGATGAATCTGTCGGGGCGTGGTTTCCAAAAGATCATCACCGCGCACAACTTCGCCAATTCCTTGTGCGGCATCGTCCACGACCACCGCCAAGTTGTAGGCGGGCGTTCCGTCGACACGGCGAATCACGAAGTCATCGATCTCGCCTTCGTAAAACCCAGCGAGTCGATCGGCGAAAGACACAACCGAACCTTCGGACCTGAGTCGCAACGAAGGCGCCCGTCCAGAAGTCTCACGTTCTTGCCGACTGGCTCGATCAAGCGTGCGGCAGGTTCCTGCATACGCGCCTGTTGGTCGGGCTCCATGCGGAGCGGCAATTGACTCCAATGCCTCGGCTAACACTTCACGGCGAGTGCAGTAACAGGGGTAGGTCAAGTCATCAGCAATCAAACGATCGATTGCGTCCCGATACAACTCAGCGCGTTCCGACTGGCGAACAACCTCACCATCGTGATCAAGCCCAAGCGCATGCAAATCGCGAAGCGCTGAAACTTCATGTTCCGGCCGACATGCAACCTGATCCATGTCGTCACTTCGATAAAAGAATTGCGAGCCAGCTGAACGAGCCGCGAGCCACGCGATGAAGGCTGTCCGAAGATTGCCGAGATGCAACGGCGCCGTTGGACTTGGAGCAAACCTTCCGTCAGCCATCTTGGTAAGACGCCTCAGAGACGAGTCTGAATTTCGGACCAAAGTGACTCATACGAACGAGCAGCGCGACTGCCCTTTCCGTAAGACCCGATTGGCTCCCGATGAACGCCCATGCGCTCGATATCAGTCGAATTCGGGATGGTTCCCTCAAGCATTTCCGGATGCGCGGTACGCAGTTCCGTCATGAATCGGCGGTGCAGACGTTTATGGCGATCGACCATCGAAAAGAAACCAAGGATTTTGAGTTCACGCACCATGTCGGGATTCTCTTCGACAAAACGATCGAGTTGCTCGTAGGTGCGCAATGAAAGCGTGGTGGGGATGGTGGGGACCAGCAACGCGTCGGCGGCCCGGAACACGCTCTCTGATGTGAGCGAGATGCTGGGCGGACAATCAAGAAAGATGTAGTCGTACTCGTGAGAGACCTGGAGAAGTGCTCGACGAATTCGAGCCAGTGGCTTCTTGGCATCGTCGAGCCACAGGTCGAGGTGGCGATACGAGAAGTCCGCGGGAACCAGATCGAGGTTGTCAAAATCGGTGGCCTTAATGGCATCGCCCAGTTCGATAGAACCTCGAACGATAGCTTTTCCGCCACCCTTTACCTTCGGCTTCACCCGGAAATAGAACGTGGCGGCACCCTGAGGGTCAAGGTCCCAGACAAGAACTCGATTCCCTTCTGCCGCTGCGACGTGAGCCAGGTTCACCGCGGTTGCGGTCTTTCCCACACCACCCTTGATGTTGTACGTGGCGAGAACTTTCATCGCTTCTTCTTCCCAGAGGACTTCGTGACTTCAATTCGATTCATTGCTCGTTGCACTTTGCGATCATCAAAGCGACCAAAGACTTTCGAGAATTCATTTCGTGCGGTTGATCCACGCATTGCAAGTTGTTCGACCACGCCACCGATTGCTAGTAACCCAGAGTGATCGTCGGTCGTTGCTAATTCATCAGCGAGTTCGAGCAACGCTTTTCCCTGCACTTCGGTGTCCTGAAACTCACCGAGTACATCTTGCAAATCTCGCAAGGGGCGCAAAACTGTGGCCAGCGCTTCCTCATTAAA
>JAEMTX010000286.1 GCA_016462055.1 Acidimicrobiia bacterium
GTTGCAACGTGCCGCCCATGAATCCTTCGTCTTCGAGGTAGACACCAGTTGCTCCGGCAAGTTCAAAAAGAATTGCAGCGGCTTCTTCTGCATTTTCCGACAGCAGAAGTTTCGTGACTGCACCCTCGGGCCCTGGTTCACCACCGGCGACCGCTCGCTGCGCACTGCGCACATTGAGTGTTTCCGCTGCTTGTGATCGAGCAGTGGCTCGACCGATTCGACCAGCGCCACCCGAAAGTCGTTCGGGGTTGGCGTCGAAAGGAGCGAGGAACGAAGCCGGTGGAATCACCATTGCGCCATCGCCACTGCCGATGCTTACGCTTTCGTTGCCGAGGGTTCCTCGGGCAACTGTCCAGCCGCCATCGACCGGGCCGACGACATCGTCATCAGGTACGAATACGTCGTTGAAGAACACCTCGTTGAATTCGGCACCACCGTTCACCATGCGCAGTGGGCGAATCTCGACGCCTTCAGCGTGCATGTCGACAACCATGCATGTGATTCCTTGGTGCTTCGGGAGATCGGGATTTGTGCGCACAGTGATGAGGCCGAATGCGGCGAGATGTGCACCGGTTGTCCAAACCTTCTGACCGGTTACGAGCCATCCGCCATCGACGCGAGTTGCCTTTGTCTTCACACCCGCAGCATCGGAACCGGCATCTGGCTCACTAAACAACTGACACCAGATGAGTTCCTGATTAAGGGCGGGCATGATCCAACGTTCCAACTGATCGTCGGTGGAGTGCTGCGTAAGAGTGAGGATCACCCAACCAGTGATTTGGTAACTGGGTCGCTTGAATCCCGCACGATTGAACTCCTCTTCAATCACGAGTTGTTCGATTGCGCTAGATGCACGACCCCACGGCTTGGGCCAATGAGGGACGGCGTAGCCAGAAGCGACGAGCGCCTGGACCTGCTTGGTTCCCTCAAGGTCCTTGACCGCTTCAATTGCTGAGCGGGCATCAGATCGGAATGCTTCAGCTTCAGGGGGAAGTTCCACAGAGCGCACCAACTTCACGCCCTTGCGGAGGAGGTTGGCGATGTCGATGGCGGCTTGTTCGGCATCGACAAGAGCTTCGATCGCAAGAGCGCGTCGCAAGTAAAGGTGAGCGTCGTGTTCCCATGTGAATCCGATGCCGCCGTGCACCTGGATATTGAGTTGCGCGTTCCGGTCGCCGGCATGGGCTGCGGTTGCTGCGGCCATCGCCGCGGCGTAGGAGAACTGTTCGCCGCCGGCGGCAGCAGCGCGTGCTGCATCCCAAACTTCAGCAGTTGCGATTTCTGCTTCAACCAGCATGTTGGCGCAGTGATGCTTTACTGCTTGGAACATGGCGATTGCTCGGCCGAATTGCTGACGCTCGCGGGCGTAGTCGGCCGCCATGTCAGTTGTGGCTCGTGCGACGCCGGTTGCTTCAGCGGCAAGGAGGAGTCGTGCAAAGTCGATAAGCGACTGTGCGCCACCGGGAACGATGATCGCTTCTGCATCGTTGAAGGTGACTTGAGCGCTTCGGCGTGTGAGGTCGAGATTCGCGAGGAGCCGCACGTCGATACCCTTTGTTGTGGCGTCGACGATCGCAAGATCGCTGCCCACGGTGACGACGAGGAGATTGGCAAGAGCACCGCTCAAGACCGTTTTTACTGTGCCAGTAACGCGGCTGGATTTCGATGAAAGTGCATCTCCAAAACCGATGCCGGCAACAACTGAACCATCAGCAAGTCCCGGAAGCAGTTTGGAGGCGATCTCAGAGGGAGCAGCCGCAGAAATCGCGGCACTCGCGATCACTGTTGCGACGAAGGGGCCTGGAGCGATTCCCGCTCCCATCTGTTCGACAACAACAACAAGTTCAGGCATCCCGAATCCAGAACCGCCGTTTTCTTCGGGAATGTGAAGACCGAGCCATCCGAGTTCCGCAAGGGCAGACCAGAATGTGGGCATCGTCTCGGCCGAGGCTTCGAGAAGTTCCCGAGCCGCACCTCGTGAATCGTGTCGCTCGAGAAAGTCGGAGGTGACATCGGAAAGCGTGCGGTGGTCTTCGGTAATGGCGATCGACATTGAGCTTCTCCAGAACGAGATAC
>JAEMTX010000287.1 GCA_016462055.1 Acidimicrobiia bacterium
TTTATGACTTCCAGCGCGATTCGTTCGTTCGAAAAGTCTCAGGCGTAAGTGATGTAGATGCATCGCGTCGGTTACTTCCGTCGGACACCACGCTGTTATGGCTTGTGAATCATCTGGCGTTTGTTGAGGACTACTGGTTTCTGCATTGTTTCGCGGGGCAAGAGTTAGCGGGACCCGATTACGAGCGTGGGCCGATCAGCGTTTCGCTTGAGAGCTACGGGTTGGCCCGTCAGCGTGTCGATGCGGTACTCGATGCGGCGACTGATCTCAACACCGAGTGTGTGCAGGTGGATAGGGGAGAGATGGTGAACCTTCGATGGGTGCTTGGGCACATGCTTGAGGAAGTCGCCCGTCATGCGGGGCACGCCGACATCATCCGAGAATTACTCGACGGCGAAACTGGACGCTGAGGGTGGTCGCCCGCTGGTCACTTCGGTTTGCTGGCTGGGAGGCCCCTTCTCTCGTCCTGATAGGTTCGGCGGCGTATGCGACTCGCCGTATTGGCTTCAGGAAGCGGAACCATCCTCGACGCCATTTGCGCGGCTGGCGTTCCCGTAGCAACGGTCGTGGTCGATCGAGAATGTGGCGCCCAAGAGGTTGCCGCCCGCAATGGGCTTGAGTGCGAACTCGTTCAGCGCCGCAGTTACGGCAAAGACTTTGACCGTGACGGCTACACCGCCGAACTTCTTGGCGTGCTGTCGGGATGGGATATTGAGCTCGTGGCTATGGCCGGTTTCGGCACCATTCTCGGCAAGGGAATGTTCGACGCCTTCCCCGGCCACATCCTCAATACCCATCCTGCGTTGTTGCCATCGTTTCCTGGCTGGCATGGGGTGGAAGACGCGTTGGCTTATGGCGTGAAGGTCACCGGTTGCACGGTGCACATCGCAACCGAAGAAGTTGATGCTGGCCCCATCCTCGCCCAAGAGGCAGTCACAGTGGAACCCGGTGACACTGCGGCCACACTGCACGAACGCATCAAAGCCGTTGAGCGCCGCATTTACGTTCAAACCATTTCCGACATCATCGAAAGGGGAAGTGTCCAGTGAGGGCTCTTCTGTCTGTGTACGACAAGTCCGGCATCGTCGAGTTCGCGCAAGAACTCAATGCGCTCGGTTGGGATCTCGTCTCAAGTGGCGGCACGGCACGTGTCATCGCCGAAGCCAGCATTCCCGTCACCGATGTTGCCGACCTCACTGGGTTTCCCGCGATTCTCGGTCATCGCGTTGTCACGCTGCATCCGAAGATTCACGGCGGCATCCTCGCCGACCCAACCAACGCTGAACATCGCGCCGATATGGAGAAGTACGGCATCGAAGCAATCGACCTTGTCGTTGCGAATTTGTATCCGTTCTCGGCGGAACCTTCGATTGAACTGATCGACATCGGCGGACCAGCAATGGTTCGCGGTTCGGCAAAGAATCACGCTCATGTTGCGATCGTTACCGATCCGTCTCGCTACGGCGCAATCGTTTCGGAACTGAAAAGCAGCGGTTCATTGTCGCAAGTAACGCGCACTCAACTCGCGCGCGATGCGTTTGCCCATACCGCGGCCTACGACGCGGAAATCCTTGCGTGGTTCGATGCGGGTATGCCGGCCAAGGGTGAAGGTGCCGAAGTTCCGACAGAGCTTCCTGAAACGCTCACCATTGAACTCAAGCGCGAGCAGGTCCTTCGATATGGCGAGAACCCGCATCAGGTTGGCGCTCGCTACTCCACTGCGGGCGAGCGCGGCTGGTGGGACAGCGCACAGCAGCACGGTGGCAAGGAAATGTCGTATCTGAATGTGTATGACACCGAAGCGGCGTGGCGACTTGTGCATTCCATTGGCGAACGTCCCGCTGCCGTTGTCATTAAGCACGCCAATCCGTGTGGCGCTGCAGTGGCCGACGACATCCTCACCGCTTACACGCGAGCACATGAATGCGATTCGGTGAGCGCCTTCGGTGGCATCATCGCTCTCAACCGAGTCGTAACACTCGAGGTTGCCCAAGCAATCGCGCCAGTGTTCACCGAAGTTCTCGTTGCACCTGGTTATGAACCCGATGCACTTGCAGCATTACAAGAGAAGAAG
>JAEMTX010000091.1:0-2762 GCA_016462055.1 Acidimicrobiia bacterium
TAGGGAGCGCGCGACCGGCTTACAACAAGGCGTGGCGGGCGATCGGCGGGACGCTCAGGAACAACCGGCGGATTCGCAGTTGAAAGAACGCGATCAAGCGAAGGAAGCGACACTGCACCGATTGTGGGTTCGCCATCGATGGCGAGCGCAATGTGCACGGCCCAGTCCTCGCGCCCTTCGCCGTATTCACGGGTGCCGTCAAGCGGATCAATGATCCAGGCCCGCGACGACGTCAGTCGATGGCTGTTGTCACGGCCTTCCTCTGAGAGCACCGGGTCTTCGGGCCGCAACTCGGCGAGTTGCTCCATGAGCCATACGTGAGACTCACGGTCACCGGCGTTCTTGATCGTCCGCTGATCGGCACCTTTGAGAGTGAGGTCGGCCCGAAGTGAAACCAACAACTTTCCTGCATCGACAGCAAGTTGTTCGGCGACCGCGTGGTCATTAAGTGCGGTCATCGTTGTGCTCCGAGTCGAGGTGGATAGTAAAGGTGCGTCACCGATTATTGCTGGCGGCCGAGTTCAATGGCGCGACCGACAAGTTTTCGAACCTGGGTCTCATCGGCGCCATCAGTGACGAGAGCATCAATACGCGACTCCAGGTCTTTTGCAAGTTGTTCATCGACCACCAGAGGAACAGGTTCGCCATGTTTGGCTAACGCTCCTGGAGGCGAGACCTGTGT
This sequence comes from Acidimicrobiia bacterium, assembly GCA_016462055.1. Classification (GTDB taxonomy): domain Bacteria; phylum Actinomycetota; class Acidimicrobiia; order Acidimicrobiales; family Acidimicrobilacustridaceae; genus Acidimicrobilacustris. The sequence goes on from JAEMTX010000091.1 coordinate 683, forward strand.
GACAAGGACCAGCGCAAGGGCTGCGACAGCGGTGATGAGGCCAAAGGTGATGGCGAAACCATTGTTGTCGAGGATGGACCCAGCGATCATCCCGCCGATTCCGAGCACGAAAACGATGATCACAATGCGCCGTATGGCACGCGGCCCGATCGGTGAGGCAGAACCCGTGGAGTCGGTAGTGACGAGTTCCATCCTCATCGCACCAGCGGCTTGTACTTGATGCGATGGGGTTGATCGGCATCCGCGCCGAGTTCTTTCTTGCGGAAGGCTTCGTATTCGGTGAAGTTTCCTTCGAACCAGCGCACCTGCGAGTCGCCTTCGAAAGCGAGCACATGGGTGGCGACTCGATCGAGGAACCAACGATCGTGGCTGATGACAACGGCGCAGCCGGCGAAGGCTTCGAGGCCATCTTCGAGCGCGCGCAATGTGTCGACATCGAGGTCATTAGTGGGTTCATCGAGGAGCAGCACATTGCCACCGCGAGCTAACACCTTGGCGAGATGAACGCGGTTTCGTTCACCACCGGAAAGGATGCCGACTTTTTTCTGTTGGTCGGATCCCTTGAAGTTGAACGAGGCAACATAGGCCCGACCGTTCATCTCCCGATTGCCGAGCTTGATGCTCTCGTTGCCGTCGGTGATTTCTTCATAGACGGTTTTCTCGGAGTCGAGAACGTCACGACTCTGATCGACGTAAGCGAGGTTCACGGTGGGCCCAACCGTGAGTGAACCACTGTCGGGTGTCTCGTCGCCGGTGAACATGCGAAAGAGGGTTGTCTTGCCCGCACCGTTTGGCCCGATGACGCCCACAATCCCGGCGCGTGGAAGTGAGAAGGAAAGATCTTCCACCAGAAGTCGATCGCCGAAACCCTTGGTGACACCTTCGGCCTCGATGACGACATCGCCAAGTCGCTCTCCGGAAGGGATGAAGATCTCGAGACCGTCGCCGCGTCCTTGGGCTTCCTGGGATTCAGCCAGCAATTGCTCGTAAGCGGAAAGACGCGCCTTTCCTTTTGCCTGGCGGGCTTTGGGGGCCATGCGGACCCACTCGAGTTCTCGGGCAAGGGTGCGAGCACGAGAAGACTCCTGTTTTTCTTCTTGGCGGAGTCGGTCTTGTTTCTGGTCGAGCCAGCTTGTGTAGTTGCCTTCGAAAGGGATGCCGCGACCATGGTCGAGTTCAAGGATCCATTGAGCGACATTGTCGAGGAAGTAGCGATCATGGGTGATGGCGACAACAGTGCCGGGATAGTCGCGAAGGAACCGTTCAAGCCATGCGACCGATTCGGCATCGAGATGGTTAGTGGGTTCGTCGAGAAGCAGCAGATCGGGTTTGTTGAGGAGAAGACGACAGAGTGCAACTCGGCGACGTTCGCCACCTGAGAGCGTCGAGACGCCCGCATCCGATGGCGGAAGACGCAGCGCGTCCATAGCGATCTCGATTGTGCGCTTGAGGTCCCATGCGCCCGATGCTTCGATCTTCGCTTCAAGGTCGGCTTGTTCCTCACCCACCTTCTCGAAGTCGGCATCAGGGTCGCCCCACTTCGCCAACACTGCGTCGTACCGTTCGAGAAGGGTCGCCGTTTCGCCGAGCCCATCCATCACGTTGCCCATGACGTCTTTGGTTTCGTCGAGGTGTGGCTCCTGCTCAAGCAGGCCAACAGTGAATCCGGGGGACAGCCGGGCTTCGCCGGTAAAGCCGTCGTCAAGGCCAGCCATGACCTTGAGCAGCGACGACTTACCAGAGCCATTCGAACCGATGACACCGATCTTGGCTCCTGGGTAGAACGAGAGGCTGATGTCTTTCAGCACCTCTCGGTCAGGCGGATAGAACCGGCTCATCTTGTGCATGGTGAAAATGAACTGTGCACTCATGGCGGGCAAGGGTAGTGATCAGGCCGCCTCAAGTGTGAACTGGACGCGACAGTGCCCCGCCGAAGCGGGGCACTGGGGCACTACGTATGCGGCTGAAGATCAGCGGCGGGTTGCACGACGCTTGGTCGCACGCTTCTTGGCCGGAGCCTTCTTTGCTACGCGCTTCTTGGTTGCACGCTTCTTGGCCGGAGCCTTCTTTGCTACGCGCT
>JAEMTX010000091.1:2862-7477 GCA_016462055.1 Acidimicrobiia bacterium
GCTACGCGCTTCTTGGTTGCACGCTTCTTGGCCGGAGCCTTCTTTGCTACGCGCTTCTTGGTTGCACGCTTCTTGGCCGGAGCCTTTTTCGCTACGCGCTTAGTTGCACGCTTCTTGGTCGCACGCTTCTTGGCCGGAGCCGCCTTCTTCGCTGTGCGCTTCTTTGCGGGTGCCTTCTTGGCCGCCCGCTTCTTCACTGCTGCCATCTTCGCCTCCTGGCGTCTTCATGATTTTGTGTAGTGGTACCAACAACAGCTGCATGAATCGCTACTGAAGTGCAGGCCGCACGTGGTTCGTAACGACGTTGCACAAAAAACGGTACTCACATTGCGCATGCAAATGGTGAATCCACGGTTTTTCTCGCTGCACGCGCATTTTTCTGTTCGATGAATGTTGACTGGGTTACAGGAGTTGTTTTGCGCGGCGTTTTTGCGCAGCGCGTGCGCGCGTAGTTGTTCGCGGGCCTGTTTTCCCGTGAATCTGAAGTTTTCCACAGGCATTTTCTCCATATGTCACTTGGGATTTCTGGGTTTTACGCTTTTGCTGCGAAGTTTTGGCCAATGCATGTAGGGAAGCGCCAATTTCGGTGGTTTCTCAGCATTTGTGAGCAGAAAAACGCAGCGTTCAGCATGTTTGAAGCAACTGCGACGTACTGTTCGCGTCATGAGCGAAAATTCGCAAAATGCCGAACAAGAGTGCACGGAACTTCTGCAGACGCTGATCCGAAACGCGTGCGTCAACGATGGGGCAGTCGATTCCGCCCACGAAATTCGTAGCGCAGACGTGCTCGAAAACTTTCTTGAGGGTCCCGGGCTCGAGCTTGAAACCTACGACGCGGCTCCTGGGCGACGCAGTCTTGTTGCTCGAATCGAAGGTTCAGATCCGACCGCTCCGACTCTTCTCCTGATGGGTCACACCGATGTTGTTCCGGTGAATCCAGAACATTGGTCGCGTGATCCATTCGGAGGTGAACTTGTCGACGGCGAGGTTTGGGGTCGAGGTGCAGTCGACATGCTCAACATCACAACGTCGATGGCCGTGGCATTTAAGCGATTGGCAAGGTCTGGGTTCACGCCACGCGGCACGCTTGTGTATCTCGCTGTTGCCGACGAGGAAGCGAATGGTTCTTACGGTGCTGAGTATTTGATGGCCCATGAGCGAGAAGCCGTCATGGCCGATTACGTCATCACCGAATCGGGCGGTATTCCATTGCCCAGTCCGAATGGCTTGAAGCTCCCTGTCATAGTCGGAGAAAAGGGGCTTTTTGGCGTTCGGATCAAGGTGGGGGGCACTGCTGGGCATGGGTCCCAGCCCTATAAGACCGACAACGCACTCGTGACGGCGGCTGAGGTCGTACGTCGTGTGGGTGAGTTCCAGTCCGAAGCTCATATCCATGACACCTGGCGTCGCTTTATCGAATCGATGGGTTACCCCGAAGAGATTGCTGGTCCGTTGCTTTCTGTCGATGGTCTTGATGACGTCCTTGAACATCTACCGCTCGGCATGGCTCGTCAGTTCCATGCATGTACCCATACAACCTTTGCCCCCACGGTGATCCACGGCGGCTCCAAGATCAATGTCATCCCGGATTCGGTCGAACTCGAAGTAGATATTCGAACGCTCCCTGGCCACGATGCCGACATGGTCTTGGCCGAACTGCGTCTGGCGCTCGGAGATCTTGCCGATGCAGTGACCATCGAGCAGATCAGTTACGACCCGTCGAGTTCGTCGCCGACGGATACTCCGCTGTGGGATTCGCTGTCTCGGGTTACCCAACAGTGGTATCCGGGATCTGAAACAGTTCCGTTCCTCACCGTTGGTGCCACCGATGCGCGATTTTTCCGCCGTGAGGATCGCGTCGCCTACGGCTTTGGGCTTTTCAGTGAGAACCTGACGTTTGAAGACTTCGGAAAGATGTTCCATGGAGACGACGAGCGAATTGACACGCGCTCCCTGGGGCTCTCCACCGAACTATGGGAAGCCGTAGCGCAGGATCTGCTGACGACTCGAGAAATCTGAAACCGGGGGCGATGCCCGCTTGCTCAGATGCCGCCGAGGGCTGATTCCATGAGGTCGTGGACCTCGGCATGGTGAATTGCTGAAGAACCAGTGGCAGGGCTGGCTGATTCTTGGCGACTTACCCGGCGGATGATGTGGGTGTCGTCGTGGGCCTCGTACAACCGACCCTTGATGTGGTTCCAAGCGCCCATGTTCTCGGGCTCTTCTTGAAGCCAAACGATCTCATCGGCGTTCGCGTACTTCTCAACGATGCGAGCGATGTCGGCATAGGGCCATGGGTAGAGCTGTTCCACTCGAGCGATGGCAACAGGTGCGCCCATTTCGTCTCGAGCAGCTTGTGCTTCAACGCCGATTTTGCCGGAAGCGAACACAATCCGACGCACCGATGCAGGATCGGCGACGCCGTTGTCGTCAAGGACTTCTTCAAACGACCCGTGAATAAGTTCGCTCACCGGTGAGCGTGTGGTCTTTGCTCGCAACAGAGACTTCGGCGTGAACACCACAAGCGGCTTACGGAGATCTCGCCGAACCTGGCGGCGCAAGAGATGGAAGAACTGGGCTGCAGTCGTGGCGTTGCAAACCTGGATGTTGTCGCCGGCGGCAAGGGTGAGGAATCGCTCAATGCGAGCGGAGGAATGCTCGGGACCCTGACCCTCGTAACCGTGGGGCAGGAGCATGACGAGACCCGAGGTCTGGCGCCACTTGTCTTCGGCGGCAACCAGGAAGTTGTCGATGATGACCTGCGCGCCGTTCATGAAGTCGCCGAACTGGGCTTCCCATACGACAAGGGCGTCTTTGTTGACAACGGAGTAGCCGTACTCGAAACCGAGCACCGCGAATTCTGAAAGAAGCGAGTCGTAGATCCAGAACCGAGCATCGTTGCGCACGGCATCGGCCAGTGGGATGTACACCGAACCATTGTCGTAATCGATAAGTGCGGCGTGGCGATGGGAGAACGTGCCTCGACGAGAATCTTCGCCGGACACACGAACTGACGTGCCTTCGTGGAGAAGTGTCCCGTATGCGAAGGCTTCGCCAAGTGCCCAATCGACCTCGCCGTCCTCGACAAACATCTTGTGTCGGCCCTCGAACTGCCTGGCCAACTTGGGATGAATCGTGAATCCCTCGGGGACGTGTTCGAGGTCAGCAAAGACGGCCTCGAGTTCTTCTTTGGTCACACCCGTGTCGACGTGAGGAAGAACACCGCTGAAGACGCGCTCGGGTGCGTGTTCGAGCGGAGGTGGTGCTTCGTGTGATCGAGTCTCGTCGAGTGCGACCTGAAGACGAACTTGGAAATCGTTGAGAGATGCCTCGGCTTCTTCGAGAGAGATATCGCCGCGACGCATGAGAGCCTCGGTATAGATCTTTCGAACCGAGCGAGTTTCCTCGATGCGCTTGTACATAAGCGGCTGGGTGTAGCTCGGGTCGTCGCCTTCGTTGTGTCCGTGGCGTCGGTAACAAACCATGTCGATCACGACATCACGGTTGAATGTGCGGCGGTATTCAAACGCAAGGCGAGCGACTCGCACGACCGCTTCGGGGTCATCGCCATTCACATGGAAGATCGGCGCCTGGACCATTTTTGCGACGTCGGTGGAGTACACCGATGAACGTGCTTCCGTAGGAGCGGTGGTGAACCCAACCTGGTTGTTGATGATGACGTGGATCGTTCCACCGACTCGGTAACCGGTGATCTCGGAGAGATTGAGCGTTTCGGCCACGATGCCCTGACCAGCAAATGCTGCGTCGCCATGAACGAGGATCGGAAGCACCGGATAATCGCCCGGAGGTTCGATCTGGTCCATCTTTGCGCGGGCCATGCCCACCACGACCGGGTCAACTGCTTCGAGGTGCGAAGGATTGGCAGCAAGTTCAACAGCGATGGTGTTACCGGCAGGGCTGGTGAAGACGCCAGTTTGACCAAGGTGATATTTCACATCACCAGAGCCCTGGATTGATTCGGGATCAGTATTGCCTTCGAACTCCGTAAAGAGTTGCTCGTATTTCTTGCCGACGATGTTGACGAGAACGTTGAGTCGACCGCGGTGAGCCATGCCCAGGACAGACGATTGCATCGACGTGTCCGCGGCCGATGACAACAGCGAGTCGAGAAGTGGGATGGCTGATTCGGCGCCTTCGATGCCGAATCGCTTTTGTCCGAGGTACTTCGTGCCCAGGAATCGTTCGAGCGCTTCAGCAGCGTTGAGACGTTCGAGGATGTGTTGTTTTTCTTCGATCGAAAGTTCGAATTTCACGCCTTCGACTTGTTGCTGGATCCAGACTTTCTGGACGGGATCCTGGATGTGCATGTATTCGATGCCGATCGTGCGGCAATAAGCCGAGCGAAGCACGTCGAGTATCGACGCAAGGGTCATGCGGTGACGGCCAGCGAGTCCACCGGTGAGGAATTCGCGATCGAAGTCCCAGATCGTCAGTCCGTAGGCGGCAGGGTCGAGTTCGGGGTGCAGGTGATGTTCAGTGAGGTCAAGTGGATCGAGATCGGTATCGAGGTGACCGCGAACGCGGAACATGTTGATGAGAGCTCGAACTTGGAGGTTCTTTTCGAGCATCAACTCTTGGTGATCGTTGGGGTTGA
>JAEMTX010000288.1:0-551 GCA_016462055.1 Acidimicrobiia bacterium
CGATCGACACGTCCGAATGAGCCAACTCAATTCCATGATCGGCGAGCACAACGTCGGGCGGTAGCGGCTGGCCTACCTCTGCCGCCTGTTCCAACCAACCGACTTCGGCTCGCGCGAAGAAGGATGAGCTGATCGCCATTGGGACGCCGCGGATTGACATCAGCGCCGTCAGGCGAAGAATCTCAGCGTCACCGTCCAGCGCCAGTCGCTCGCGGATCGAACGCTCCGCGCGAACTACCCGTCGGTCGAGCACCTTGACTTCGAAGAACGATTCTCGAGGGCTCTCCAGAAGCCGTGACAGGCCGCCCGCGCGGTAATCCATCTTCGGTTCAGCGACGAAGGTTCCGCGGCCTCGAATCCGTTCGATCTGGCGATCGTCCTCCAGGATCGCCAGGGCGCGGCGGACAACGGCTCGACTAACCCCAAGTGAGCGGGCAAGTTCTGGTTCGGAGGGCAGAGCATCTCCAGGGTTCCAGCGGCCGGACTCGATCCGCTCCTTCAGCACCTCCTGAAGCTGGTAGTACAACGGGACAAAGCTCGTTCGATCCAGC
>JAEMTX010000288.1:561-1266 GCA_016462055.1 Acidimicrobiia bacterium
ACCCGATGATAGGACAACTGGCAGCAGATAGCCACCCAACGCAGCGTATTAGGGCCATTCAGTGCTTCGCAGTTGACGCAAGCCCACCGTTAGTTGTACGTTACTTGTCTGCATGTGCTGTCAGGAGGACTTTGAAGCCATTTCGACAGAGGAGAAACGATGAGCGACGAGCACGATCCAGAACGACCAGCTTTTGACCGTTCCCAGCTAAGAGGTAACCGCAACCTGCGAAAGCTCGCCGATATTCCAGACCGCAAGCAACGTGAATCGGTTGAGCGCGGATTGGAGTACGGCCTAGAAGCCTCAGCCTCGGTCAATGACCGCACGATCTCAACCTTCTCTCGCGGCCACCAACCTGCGTTCGCAGGCATCAACACCTTCCGCAAAGTCCCCTACTGCGAAGATATTCATGACGTCGGTAAGTACGACGCAGCGATCATCGGCGCACCGTTCGACATGGGTACGACGTACCGGTCAGGGTGCCGATTCGGACCGCAGGCAGTCAGGCGGATATCAGCTCTTTACGACTCCTACAACGTCGACATGGGCGTCGACCTTGAGGAAGAGCTGAATCTCTGCGACGCCGGCGACATCTTCGTGATCCCGTCAAACATCGAAAAGTCGTTCGACCAGATCGACAAGGCCGTGGCATACGTGCACGGCCAAGGCGTCTTCCCGATTGTGATCGGTGGAGACCACTCAATC
>JAEMTX010000288.1:1276-2057 GCA_016462055.1 Acidimicrobiia bacterium
ATCGGGATCATCCACCTCGATCGCCACCTCGATATTCAGGAGCGCGACATGGACGAGAGGATGCACACAACGCCTTGGTTCCACGCGACCGACATCCCCAACGCGCCGCCGACGAACCTCGTTCAGATGGGAATCGGTGGCTGGTATGGGTCGCGCCCGGGAGTGAAGGTGGCGCGAGACCGCGACACAACCGTGATCACTATCGGCGACGTCGAGGAATTGGGGGTCGAACGAGCCGTCGAAATCGCGCTCGAATGCGCTTGGAAAGATGCCGAGGCGGTTTTCCTCTCCTTCGATATCGATTCGATCGACGCCGGGTTCGTGCCAGGGACCGGCTCGCCGGAGCCCGGTGGGCTATTGCCTCGCGAGGCGCTCAAGGCACTCCGCATGGTCGCAGCCGAGGGAATCTGCGGCATGGAAGTGGTCGAGATTTCACCCCCCTACGACGTCTCGGACATGACCGCTCAGCTCGGTTGCCGGGCGATCATGGACGTGCTCGGAACACTCGTCGAGGCCGGCAAGCTGGGAACCCGCGTCGTTCCGGACGAACAACGCGAGGGCAACAGGCCGCCGGAGGACCCGGCGGCCTGAGCCCAAACAGATCAGGCCGTAAAGGTGTGAACTAGCTGCAGCTCAATCCGCTCTGGGCTGCCTGAGATCAGCGGCGTGACCTTCGAGTTGAAATCGGCGAAGACCTCCTCGCTGTTTACAGCTTCGGCCTGATCAGGAGTCTCGAAGACGCCGATGCCGCGGACTAGGCCGCTGGCCGGGTCGCCGACGA
>JAEMTX010000289.1 GCA_016462055.1 Acidimicrobiia bacterium
CGGTAAAACCAACCTTGATGAATTCGCCATGGGTTCTTCAACCGAGAACTCGGCATTTGGACCGACTCGCAACCCTCGTGACACGTCTCGCGTTCCTGGTGGTTCATCGGGCGGCTCGGCTGCAGCAGTCGCTGCAGGATTCGCTCCGATTTCTTTGGGTTCCGATACCGGCGGGTCTATCCGCCAACCGGCTGCTCTTTGCGGCGTCGTCGGCGTGAAACCCACCTACGGGTTGGTGAGTCGCTACGGGCTCATTGCATTCGCGTCATCACTCGATCAGATCGGTCCGTTCTCTACGACGGTTGCGGATTCGGCGTTATTGCTGGAAACGATTGCCGGCTACGACGGTCGTGATTCAACGTCGATCAATGCACCCGCACCCTCGTTGATCGAATCATTGAGCGAAGGCGTCGATGGGCTTCGTATTGGATTCGTGACCGAACTCATGGGTGAGGGGATTGCTCCCGATGTCGCCGCTCGAGTTCGACAGGCTGCTGACGCACTTGCTGCTGCTGGCGCTCAGATAGGCGAGGTTTCGGTGCCTGCCGCGGCATACGGATTGTCGGCGTATTACCTCATTGCACCGGCCGAGGCATCAAGCAATCTCGCTCGTTATGACGGTGTCCGCTATGGCATGCGCGTTGATGCGCCAACCACCGCCGAGATGAACGCGGCGACGCGTACCGCTGGTTTCGGCGACGAAGTGAAACGCCGCATCATGCTCGGGACCTACGCATTGTCCGCTGGCTTTTACGATGCTTATTACGGCAAAGCCCTCAAGGTTCGAACGCTTATTGTTCGCGATTTCGAACGTGCTTACGCTGATTTCGACCTGTTGATCACGCCGACCTCACCGACAACGGCGTTCAAATTTGGCGACAAGACCGCCGATCCGTTGTCGATGTATCTCAATGACATCTGCACGATTCCGACGAATCTCGCTGGGCATCCGGCTATGAGTGTTCCGTTCGGCGGTGGCGCCGATGGTATGCCGGTCGGAGTTCAACTCCTTGCGCCTGCGCTGGGCGAAGCAACAATGTTCCGAGCCGCAGCCGTTCTTGAATCCGCAGCACCAGCACTTGACGAGGTGTGGTCATGACGCTTACTCACGAACCCATCGAAGGCGAACACTTCATCGTTGTAAGCGAATCAACAGGCGATGAATGGGAGATCGTGGTTGGTCTCGAAGTTCACTGCGAACTAGCGACGGTCACCAAGTTGTTCTGTGGATGTCCAAACATGTTTGGCGATGAGCCCAACACGAATGTGTGCCCGGTTTGTCTTGGTCTTCCTGGCTCGTTGCCGGTGCTGAACGAAAACGTTGTTGAGTTGGCGATGCGCTTGGGTCGAGCCCTTCAGTGTTCGGTTGAGCCATCGGTATTTGCTCGCAAGAACTACTTCTACCCGGACATGCCCAAGGATTATCAGGTCACTCAGTTCGATCGGCCGATCAATGTCGACGGATGGCTCGACCTTCCCGATGGAACTCGCGTCGGCATCGAACGAGCACACATCGAAGAAGACACCGGCAAGAATTCGCATGCTGGGGGCAGCGGTCGCATTCACGGGGCCGACTACTCATTGGTTGATTACAACCGCGCCGGTGTCCCGCTTGTCGAGATCGTTGGTCGTCCTCATATTCGTCATCCAGAGCAGGCCAAGACCTACATCGATGAATTGCGCGCCATCCTTCTAACGACTGGTGCCTCCGACGCCAAGATGGAAGAAGGTTCGCTGCGCGTCGATGCGAACGTTTCAGTCCGCCGAGTTGGCGATACGGAATTAGGCACGCGTTGCGAGGTGAAGAACTTGAACTCGTTGCGTTCGCTCGGGCGTGCCATTGAATACGAAGCACGACGTCAGGTCGATCTTCTCGAATCTAGCGAACGAATCAAACAGGAAACTCGTCACTGGGACGAAGGTGCAGGACGTACCCGTCCGGGTCGTTCAAAAGAAGAAGCTGAGGATTACCGCTACTTCCAAGAACCCGATCTCGTTCCGCTTGTGCCAAGCGCAGAATGGATTGCCGCGATCGATGCGGCAATGCCGCCACT
>JAEMTX010000290.1 GCA_016462055.1 Acidimicrobiia bacterium
GACATCGACTTAGAGGTTTACCGGCGAGCCAGGACCTTTCTGGCCAAGCGTCGTGACTGCAGAAGTGTGGGGAATGACTGCAACGGTGAAGCCATCGTCGAGTGGTTTCACAACAGTGAGTGAAATCCCGTCAACGGTGATCGAACCTTTCTCGACCACATAACGCAGCAGCGAGGCAGGCATGCGGATCTGAAGGTCAGGAACAGGGCGAACGATTTCACCGACGGCATCGACATGGCCTTGCACGAGGTGACCGCCGAGCCGGTCTGCAAGTCGCACTGGGCGCTCAAGATTTACTGGATCGCCGGCGCCGAGTGCCCCCAGATTGGTGCGATCGAAGGTTTCATCGCTGACGTCGGCCTCCCACCAACCATGTTTGGCATCAAAAGCCACGATGGTCAGACAACAGCCATTCACTGCGGTTGAATCACCGATGGACGCACCTTCAAGCACATTCGAGCAGTTGATGCGCAAGCGCGAGCCATCACGAGATGCCACGGTTCCGAGTTCTTCAACGATTCCGGTGAACATGATCAGGCCTCAATCTCCAGACGAAGATCGTCCCCCACCCGAGCCACGTCCACAATTCGACCCCGCCAAAGCTGGTTTATTGAGTCAGCCCCAGGACCGGCAAACAAACCTTGAGCGTTGTCGCCGCCAAAAAACGCTGGAGCCATATAGAGAACGTAGCGATCGACCAAACCGGCCTCGTGAAAGGCCTTCGCTACCGTGGCTCCACCCTCGATCATCAATTGCAGCACCCCACGGCTACCCAAGTCGTCGAGGATCGTTCCTAAGTCGCCCGAGAGCTCGACACACGGTTGCGCTGCAGCGTCGGATGGCGCCGAACCCAGAACCACTCGAAGCGGTTGGGTGTCATCGCCATGACGCTCTTCGTTTGGCAGTCGAACAGTCAGAGCCGGATTGTCAGCCTTGACCGTTCCAGATCCGACCAGCACTGCATCGCTGTCGGCTCGAAGACGGTGCGCGTCGAGTCGAGCTTCCTCGCCAGTGATCCATTGCGAGGTGCCATCGGCGGCCGCAGTTCGACCGTCGAGCGTCGAGGCCAATTTGAGAACAACGAACGGTCGGCCGGTGGAACGGTGATGAAGATACGGAGCAAGTTGGCGCGTTACCTCTTCTGCGCAACAGCCAACAGAAACCTCGATGCCTGCCTCGCGCAAAAGGGCGATGCCTGCTCCTGAGACATTCGAATCGGGATCGCTGACACCGATAACAACTTTCGCGACACCCGCGGCGATGATCGCTTCAGCGCAAGGCGGCGTGCGTCCGTGATGAGAGCAAGGTTCGAGCGTCACATAGAGCGTTGAACCTTTCGCCGCATCTCCGGCAACGGCCAATGCCATGACTTCGGCATGAGGGCCCTCACGTCCGTCGGTGGCGCCCTCGAACCCCGGATGTGTGGGCTCTCCCGCCGGAACAACGACAGCACCGACCCAGGGACGGGGCGCAACACGCCGCCGAACGGTTGCCGCGGCGCTCATCGCCTGGCCCATGCGGGCCTCGTCAGTTGAGATGTTCGCGATGACCCGATCGTACCGGCTGCGCCCCGAACCGGTTCAGTCCGAAACCAACGCCACCTAGTCACACAGCGTTCGTGAGGGCGTTCTTCAGTCCCCCGCCAACAATCGAATGGCATGAGGGATGACATCGAGAATGGCTTCAAGACACTCGATCGCACCAGAAGTTGAGCCAGGAGTATTCACGACAAGGGCTTGACCGCGAGTACCTGCAACCGCTCGAGAAAGTCGACCGAGAGGATTTACTGCACGCATCGCTTCGGCGAAGCCGGGAGCTTCGCGATCGAGCACCATGCGCGTGCCTTCCGGTGAAAGATCGCGCGGCCCGAAACCAGTTCCGCCGGTCGTTACGAGGAGGCCATTGAACCCTTCAGACATTTCAAATACTGCTTCACCAACAGTTTGAATTCCGTCGACAACGACACGGTGTTCGACAATCACAAAACCTTCAGCAGTGAGACGATCAATAAGTGCCGCACCACTTTTGTCTTCGCGAGTTCCCGCAACCAC
>JAEMTX010000092.1:0-5623 GCA_016462055.1 Acidimicrobiia bacterium
GCTAGGCACCTCACAAACATTCGCAAGAGCGCTTTCAACTGTGGTGGTAATTCTCATCGCTGTTGTTGCCGCCGAAGAAATGCCGGCAGGAACACGGGCGTTCGCCGTTTCTGTTGTCACGATGACCGCTGCTCTTGGTGCGGGCCTGTGTGTTCTCAATCTCCTTTATGTCGACATCGCTCTCGGCGCGTGGCGCATTGCGTATCTCGTTCCCCTAATCGCCATTTACCCGTGCTTGCGGATAGCGCGACGTTTGCCAGAGACCAAGCGGTTCGAGTCGCGTCGACTCCGGAAAGCGACAGGCACCAACGTCCAGGGTGCCGATCACATCAATTGGCATCGTTTCGCAATGTTGGCGATTGGCGCATTCCTCTGGTCGCTTTTTCTCGCCCCCGCCGCGCAATTTCTCAATGAGTTCCTGCGAACCGAACGCGGATTTTCGGGAGTTCTGATCGCTGTCTTCGTTCTCGCCACAAACACTCCCGGAGGCATCGGCATAGTCGTCGGCGGAAAATTGGCCGACAAACATGGTCGAAGAATCATCGGAGCAATCGGTATCGCCGGCGGTGTGCTTTTCACGGTCATCTCTTATCTCTCTTGGGGATGGCCGCTTTGGCTCGCCTCTGTCTCTGCCGCCGTGATCGGGGCAATCGCCATTCCTGCTCTTGCCGTCTACGGACCAGAACTCTTCCCCACGAGTCAACGCGGCACTGCCAATGGGGGCCTTCAGGTTGTTGCTGTTGCCGGTAGCAGCCTCGGGCTACTCACCGTGGGCTGGCTTGCTGACCGCGTCGGCGGAATCGGCCAGGCAATGGCAATCGTGGCGATTGCTCCTGCCCTTCTCATTCTCGTCGTGATGTTCTGGTTTCCAGAAACCGCCCGTCGGGAACTTGAAGATCTCAACCCTGCGGATCGTGCGCGCCCGACACAGTGAGCCACGTGACATCTCCTCGAATCGCTTTGAGATGTTTTTTAAATTCAGCAGGCGTGCCGAACGAACGGAAACGGGGCAATCGCATCGGCCACTGCGCACAACGTGTGGTGATGGCGATCGACACCAGCGCCGGGTGCCAAGAGAAACGTTCCTGCGGTACTCATCGTCCGATCAGAATACGTCGGGCTTCGGAGAGTTCTGCGATGCGATGCGCCGCGCCTTCAACTTCCGCGCCGTGATCGGGATGCACCTCGCGCAATCGCTCGCGATAATTACGCTGCACATCTTTTGGCGAAGGTGATGATGTTGCCGTCGGGAGCCCGAGGCAACTCAACGCCCACTGCACTGGATCGCCAACAGCGCGACGTGAACCGAGAACTGCACCGCGAAAACCGCTTAACGATGCAATCAACTCGGGGCCAACGGGTCCACCCCATGCAATTGCTCGACGGATGACCGTCATGATTGGTCGCCGCAAAGAAGGTGTGAATGCGGCGGCCGCGTAGACCGCTCCGAGGATCTGCTGCTCTGGTGCACCTCGGTCATCGAACTCGAAGGCCAGCAGATCGCCATTCGCCACTAACCGATGCGAAACAGCGTCAAGCCCAATAGTGTCGACCTGCAACCGAAAGCGAAGGCGGGGCTGCGGGACACGTCTGCCGTTTTCGAGCTCATGAGTGAGAGCCTTGACGTCGGGGATCATTTCCTCGTCGATATCGGCCACAAACCGGGCGACAACCCCGCCAAGCAGTACCCCTCCAAAGCCTGGAGTCGGTTCACAGGGCAAATTACTTTGACCTAGGGCCACGCGACGAGTGGGCGCGTGTGGGCGGGAACAAAATATTTCAAGTTCAGCAAGCGCCACCACGAAATGAGGGTATCGCCATGCCTGCCTAACAATCCGGTCGGAAGAGACCTAGGCAGTATCGTGTGCGGTCATGACCGAAGTGCCTCTTGACCGCAACATTGCCCTGGATCTCGTTCGCGTGACCGAAGCTGCCGCGCTCGCTGCGAGCCGCTGGATGGGCCGTGGCGACAAAGAAGGCGCCGATGGCGCTGCCGTCGATGCCATGCGCCTCGCCCTCCGCACCGTCTCAATGGATGGAACCGTCATCATCGGCGAAGGCGAAAAAGACGAAGCCCCAATGCTCTACAACGGCGAGCGCATCGGCGATGGCTCTCCTCCCGAATGCGACATCGCCGTCGACCCAATCGACGGTACGAGCCTCACATCCAAGGGACGCGGCAATGCACTCGCTGTGATCGCTCTGTCGGAAAAGGGATCGATGTTCGATCCTGGCCCGTGTGTCTACATGGACAAGCTTGCTGTTGGCCCTGAACTCGTCGGGCTCTGCAGTATCGAACTCTCTGCCACAGAGAACCTCAAGGTTGTTGCCAAAGCAAAGCGCATCGACATTCGCGATGTCACCGCCGTCGTTCTCGACCGTGATCGTCACGACGACCTGGTTGCTGAGATCCGCGAAGCCGGTGCTCGTATCCGCCTCATCCCCGATGGCGACGTTGCCGGAGCAATCACCACGGCGTGGCCCGATTCAGGCGCAGACATCATGTTCGGAATCGGCGGAACTCCAGAAGGAGTCATCGCGGCAGCCGCGCTCAAGGGCATGGGTGGCGAACTTCAAGGCCGTTTGTGGCCGCGTAACGACGAAGAGCGATCAGCCGCTATCGCCGCCGGCTACGACCTCTCCAAGGTGCTGAGCACCGATGATCTGGTTGCTGGCGACAATTGTTTCTTCGCCGCAACTGGCATCACCGATGGTGAACTTCTCAAGGGCGTTCACGTCAGTGCTGGTTTCGTCTCGACACAGTCGCTTGTGATCCGATCAAAGACCGGCACTGTTCGCCTTATGAACGCACGCCACCGCCAGAACTAACCCCCCGAGGGCGGCGAACTTCCAACGTCCTTCGTCAAATGTTCAAGACTTAAACGTCAACCGGCACATGGTTCAAGCGGGCAATTTTTGCTCGGTACATTCCGACGTCGAAATTGCCATCGGCAATGCGATCTGACGCCAACATCTGCTTTGTTGGAACTTTGAGATCGCGAACGATTCGAAGCCAGGAAAGTACGCGCAGCGATTGAAAGGTGAGATCAATTTCCCACCAGAAAAATCCGTTTCGCGCTGACGCTTGGTAGTGATGGTGATTGTTGTGCCAACCCTCGCCGTGGGTTGTCAATGCAATCAAGAAGTTGTTGCGACTCGTGTCGTCAGTGACGTAGCGCCGACGTCCGAGAACGTGCGCAACCGAGTTGACCAGAAATGTGTTGTGCCACAACACGACTGTTCCCATAAAGAATCCGAAGAACAAACCTGACCAGCCACCGATCAAAAAACAAAGAAGCGCTGTAAGCCAAGCAAACGTGCCGTTCCACTTCTCGATGAATCGAAGTTCGGGAAACTTCGCAAAGTCCTTGATGCGTTCAAGGGGAGGTTCGGTGAATTTGTCGCAAAGGATCCAACCAACGTGACTCCACCAGAATCCCTTAAGCGGTGAATGCACATCGTCTTCGGTGTCGCTCGTGCGGTGATGTTCGCGATGATGGCCCGCCCACCAAAGCGGGCCCTTTTGCACACACATCACGCCGCCAATCGCCAGGAACAATTGGAACGCCCGACTCGTCTTGAACGAACGATGGGCGAAATACCGGTGATAGCCCGCGGTGATGAACCAGGTTCTTCCCCACACCATGACGATGAACAGTGCAAGAGCCACCGGAGTGATCCCAAAGATGATCGTGCCTACAACTGCGACCACATGGACGGCCAGAAACGGAATGGAACTTACCCAGTTCACTTGCTCGTCGGGTGGGCGCTCGTAGGCGATCGCCGAGGGATGGGCCTGAGAGTTGCCGGTTTCGTCCACGATGACGCTTTCTGCGGGGGGCCAGAAAAGGGAAACGGTAGCCTACCGACCGGTCGGTAGGGAGTCGGGCAAGGAGTGATTTATGCCGTTCTCTCCCCTGACCACCGCGAAGCACTCTTCAGGGGGTTGACTACACGAATGGACGAGCAACAACCCGACGGCCCATCACCTTCGCCACCACGATCCAATAAGCGCGTGGCGGGCACCCGACGCTCGTTCCTCCGATGGACGGGTGTCGCTGCCGCTGGAGCGGCGGTTGCCGTGGTCGGCACAAAGGTCCTCACCTCAGGTGGCGCCAAGGGCACCACGGGGCTCGGAGCGGGTTCTGGAGTAACGCTGCCCTCGCCGGCCAGCACGCTGCCCGCTCAAACTCGATCGCTTTCATCGGTCACCGATCTCGAGATCAACGGCCTCACTCCGCTCATCACACCAAACGCAGAGTTCTTCCGCATCGATACGGCATTGAGCGTTCCTAATGTTGACCTCAACGCCTGGCGTCTCAAAATCAAAGGAAAGGTTGGCACGCCTCTTTCGATCAGTTACGAGGAACTACTCGCAATGGAACAGGTCGAAGCTCCTGTCACGCTTGCGTGCGTCTCGAATCGAGTCGGCGACGACCTCATCGGCACCGCCGTTTGGCAAGGCGTCGAATTGCGGACGCTCCTCGATCGGGCCGGCGTCGATCCCGCCGGCGAACAGATACTAGGGATTTCCGTCGATGGGTTCACCGCAGGCTTTCCCACGGCAGCCGCTTACGACGGTCGCTCCGCTCTCGTCGCCATCGGCATGAACGGTGTTCCGCTTCCGCGAGAAAACGGATTCCCAGCACGACTGATCGTCGAAGGCCTCTACGGGTATGTGTCCTCGACCAAATGGCTCGATTCGATCCAACTCACCGGATGGAGCGAGGTCAACGGCTATTGGATCGACCAAGGCTGGGCCAAGAATGGCCCAATCAAACTTTCGTCCCGCATCGATGTTCCACAAGAAGAGACCAAACCCGCCGAAGGAATCGTCACCATCGCCGGTGTCGCATGGGCACCTAACTCAGGCGTTTCTCAGGTTGATGTTCAGATCAACGGCGAGTGGAACAAAGCAGAGTTAGGCGATTCGATCTCTGGCGGCATGTGGCGCCAGTGGTTTTACGACTGGGACGCACCCAAAGGAAGTCATGAGATCGCGGTGCGATGCCATTCTGCCGACGGCCAGGTGCAAACGGGCGAACCCACCCCTCGTCCAATCGATGGCTACACCGGCTGGCACAAACGAACAGTCACCGTTGTTTGACGAAGATCGTTACGTCGACGACGCAGCCGCGCGCCGCAATCGATCGTTCACCGCGAGTCCAAGACCAACATTCGGTGGCGGTACGCAAACAAGAACTGATAAGCCAAGTCTGTCTGCCTGACGAAGTCGTGAATACAGAACTGCGGCGTAGTCATCGGCATTTCCTGCCGGTTCTAGCTCGATGACATCTTCTGGCAATCCGACAAGCACAGTTCCCGCCAAGAGACCAACTGGACCAGTCGACGACGCCAGTGCACCGATAACAACATCAACGACGTCATTTTCACTCGAGAGAATGATGCGAGCTTCCGGCGCGTAATGCGCCTCGAGCATCCCAGGAGCGCGTGCTTCTCCCTTTGAAAGTTCCGCTCCGACGTGCACCTCGACCACATGTCCCAGAACTTCTTCCAATCGGTCGATTGAAATGCCACCCGTCCGAAGCACCACAGGTACTTCTGCTGTGAGATCAACGATCGTTGACTCAACTCCCACGCGACAGGCGCCTCCATCAAGAAC